>JACNFI010000255.1 GCA_014384665.1 Candidatus Cloacimonadota bacterium | reverse complement strand
TAAAAATACCAGGTTATTTAAAAATGCAGATTGATGTTGACCCAATCTCTTTATTATGAAACTACAATAAAATCAAATATACTGAACTTCTTGACAGAAGTGAAACAATTTTAGATTTAGGTTTTATATCTTTTCAAAAAGATAAAACATTATCTAAAATTTTTTTTATATTTATTAAAGCAGTTTGAATATAATTCATCAGGACCGAGAGTTTCATCAGTAGAAATATAGGAGGAGCAATGGAATATTTCCTAACAGACGAGCAAAAGGAGATAAAAGCATTAGCTCGGAAAGTAGCACAAGAAAAGATAAAACCCTTGAGAGAAAGATATGATGAGGAAGAGATTTTCCCCTGGGATATCGTGAAAGTAATGGCTGAAACCGGCTTATTCAGAGTTCTTGTGCCAAAAGAATATAATGGTTTAGGCGGAAAGGTTTTAGATTTAGTAATTTTAATGGAAGAGTTATGTAAAGTTGATAGTGGCATATCCCTTGCCTTGGGTGGAACGGGTTTAGGAATTGAACCAATTTTAATAAGTGGCTCAGAAGAGCAGAAGAAAAAATATCTACCAGCAGTTGCTGTAGGAGAAAAATTAGCTGCTTATGCTTTAACAGAACCTGATGCAGGCTCAGATGCTGGAGCCATCAAAACCACTGCTACAAAAGATGGAGATTACTATATCCTTAATGGAAGTAAGAGATTTATTACAAATGGCGGTGAAGCAGATATTTATACTGTCTTTGCTCTTACAGATAAAAGCAAAGGAGCAAGAGGTGCATCAGCATTTATTGTTGAAAAAGGGATAGATGGGTTTAGTTTTGACAAAAAAGAAGACAAATTGGGTATTAGAGCTGCAGTTACTCGTGAACTAATTTTTGAAGATTGTAAAATACATAAGGAAAACCTTATTGCACGAGAAGGAATGGGTTTTATAATTGCAATGAAAACCTTTGATGAATCCCGCCCAATGGTTGCAGCACAAGCAATAGGGATTGCACAAGGTGCTTTAGAAGAAGCGGTTCTTTATTCCAAGGAGTGGCATCAGTTTGGAAAGCCTGTTTCATCTTTTCAGGAAATTCAACTTATGCTTGCAGATATGGCAATGAAGATTGAATCTGCTCGTGCTCTTGTTTACGCAACTGCCAGAATGATTGATGCTGGTATAAAAAAGTATAGCAAGGAATCTGCAATGTGTAAATGCTTCGCTTCAGATGTAGCTATGGAAGTTACTTCAGATGCTGTACAAATTCTTGGAGAATATGGACTTATGAATAAATATTCTGTAGAGAAAATGATGCGTGATGCAAAAATTACTCAAATATACGAAGGAACAAACCAGATTCAGAGAGTTGTAATAGCTTCGAATCTGTTGAAAGAATATTCAAAATAAATATGAGTCCAATCTAAAAAGGTATTTCCCGCGAAATACGCGAAAAATACATGCGGATATTACTGTATTTACATGAACCATTTTCGGGTATTTCGTGTGTTTCGCGGGTTTTTATAGTGAACTCAAATATAGTGTAAAACAAATGTCCCCATTTGTTATTCTTTTTCAAAAATAAAAAAGGCTAATGTTATGGATGAAAAGAAATTTTGGGATAGATTTAACATTTTAAGAAAAAATCTCTATGGAAATCATTATGAATTAGAAAAACTTGTAACCACACAATTAGAAGAAGAAGGTATAGATTTTTTTAAGGACTCCAGAATGTGGTTATTGGCAAATTTTGAATCTACTTTACACATATTTTGCGAACTCTGTGAAAGTTCAATTAAAAATCTTAATCAAAATATGCTAGTCCGTCTATTGCTTACTTATGCTCATCTAAATGATTTAAATAATGCAAAACGCATACGAAAAATGCTTAGAGAAGAGGGAGTTGATAAAGAAAGACCAACCTGGTTAGATGGTGTGGATGATTTCCAACCAAGTGAAAACATTTTTCAGGGAAAAATTATAACAGCCAAATATGATAAACGGATAGAAGATTTGGGGCAATTTTTAATTAAGGATTTTGATAAAATTGAAGAATTCATCATTCAGGAATGGGGAGAGATTTTACCAAAGAAAATGTACTTTAATTTCATTGATGGTGTGGGACCTTCTCCATTTAATAATGCCTTATGTGATGCGTATTTTAAGGTTAGTCATTTTTACAAGTCAAAATTTATTAGGGATTATCTATCCAGTGGAGTTGTCCACGAAACCATTCATTATCTTGAGAACTATTATTTAAATAAGGGAGCCTTTCGTCCAACACAAAACGAGGTTAGTTCATATAAATTTATTGATGAAGGATATGCAGAATGGAAGCGAACTGAATATCTAAAAAAACACTCAGAATATAAAGTATATACAGATAATTGTGCATATCACATATTAGGAAGTAATCTTTTTGAATTAACTGACCTTAAGGATAAATGGTTCAAAGTAATGTTTGACTTTCTGAATTTCCCAATTTACGAAACCGCTACTTCTTTTACCTACTTTTTAGAAGATAAGTTCGGATACAAACATGTGAATAGGTTTTGGGATGCAATACCTGATTACAAGAATGTGAAGACCTGGACTGATTATTTGAAAATATATTTTAAAACAGATCTGGAAGATTTGATGCTGGAATGGAAAGAAAAAATACTTAAAAATAAAGGTAACCAAGAAAGTATTACAGAAAAGATAATTACTTATCTAAAAGTTGAAAAGCGAGATGAGAAGGGAATAATTCTTTATTATAGATCAAAATATCCTTTATGGGCAGGACATAATATTTTCATTTATGACGATAAGATGAAATTACAATCAATAGATAAAGTGGAGAAATATAGATTTTTGAAAGAAGGCAGGCTGAAAATGAATCCAGTAAAATCTGATAAAATAACCATTTTCGCCCATTTCTTTCAGTATAGTCAGCAGTTTTTATTTAGCTGAGGATACCTGAATCTTTGTGTCGTAAGGAATGAATCCCCTTTCGGGGATGAAATGATGACGACTCGAAACAAAGTATAAAAAACAGAAGGGACTAAACCAATGGAAAAAATGATTGCATTTTGCGGAATAATTTGCTCTGCGTGTCCTGCATATCTTGCAACACAAAAAGACGACGACAACGAGAGAAAAAAAGTTGCTGAGATGTGGTCTAAACAATTCAAAGCAGAAATTAAGTCAGAAGATATAAATTGTGATGGATGCCTGATAGAAAATGGACAGCTTTTTGGTTATTGTAAAATTTGTAAGATAAGAGAATGTGGACTTGAAAAAAATGTTAAAAATTGTGCATATTGTGCTGATTATGCTTGCGAAGAACTAAACAAATTCTGGAAGATGGTGCCTGATGCAAAAACTACTCTTGAAAAAATCAGAGAAATTATGTAACTCACCCAATGACCTAATAACCTAATGACCAATGACTAATGACAAAGT
>JACNFI010000254.1 GCA_014384665.1 Candidatus Cloacimonadota bacterium | reverse complement strand
ATCTTGCTATTCTCCCGTGCTTTAATAACTGTCCCTGGAAGTATATTCAGTATACTACTTTCAGGTAAGATAATATCCTGATGCAAAGTAATTGTTCCACTCCAATAATAAGTAGTGTCTGCCAGAAGAGTGCCTGTTACTGGCTGTGTGTATAAATTATTGTTGAATTCATTCATTCTTGGATAAATATTTCCATGATTACTTATGCTTATAGTAAGATCGGAAACTATCAACTTACTATAATCTATAAAATCCGGCGCATTATTCTCAAAGATTATTTCAATATCACTATCATTATCAATATCAGAAATAACAGGGACATAAATATCTCCGTTTTTGGGAAAAGCAAAAATTAATTCACCATCAAGTATATATCCTGATATATTTTCATCATCATACAAGACTACATCTAACTGAATATCAGAATTCAAATCGTAAAGAATTATTCCATCATAATGTTCATACAAAGGTTCTGGTTGATCTCCAACTGAAAATATAAACTGTTCCTGGTCAGTGTCTAGTATATCTATTTTATAAATATTTCCATTGGATTCTAATATCAAAATCTCTGTAATTCCATCATTATCAATATCACCTAAAGTTGCTCTTCTAAGATTAGATGTTAGATTCACGTCATAAAGTATATTATCAAAATTGGCACAGTCTAAAAAGTAAATTGTATCCTCTAAAAATACAACGCAATCTAATTCTCCATCATAATTAAAATCTTCTAGAATAATCTTCAATGGGTCAGAAGAGAATTCGTGCTGGTCGCTTACTGTTAAGTTACCATTATTAAATTCATAACGCCTTATTTTGTCTCGATAAAATGTTTCTATACCATATATTTCATTTTTTCCGTCATTATCACCATCTCCAATAGCCAAATCGTCTATAACTATATGAGTGCTGATTCCTCCAGTTCCCTCATATAAAATATTTAAACTGCTGTCACTTAAGTCAAATATTACTATCTTGTTTCTTGGAGGATCTCGGTGAAGACTGCATACTAGTTCTATTTCTCCATCATTATTAATGTCTCCCAAACAGTAATTTGTAATTTCATAATCACCATTATTATATTCATCGAGAATATCTCCATTGGTGCCGTCAATTCTATAAATATATTTAAGATCTTGGCTTCGGATTATATAATCAAAATATCCGTTGGAACTATTATATATAGGCAAAGAAAGTCCGCTCGTTTGCAAATTACTATCCAAAATTATGTCTCCTGATGAAGATATTTTCTTTCCATTTATAATTATGTGATTATTATCAAACAAGGGAATATTTTTATTTACAATCATCCACCATTCTGGCTCTTCCTGGTAATATATACAAGGGAATCCATCCAAAAATCTATAAAAATCATAGCCAATTTCAGCTTCATTATTTTCTTCATTTCTCTCAGCAATCAAATTATCCGGATCAACTATTATCTGTATAGCAAATTCTGTTGGCATGGAATTGGAAATATCAAAATCAAAATCCACACCTATAGTCTGCATTGCATTTATACAATTTATTGTTTGTGAAAGCGAATCAGTAGTTTCAAAAAAGGTATCAGTTAAATAACATATTACATCAAAATTATCTGTGATGTTAACTTCACTACGATTACTAATTCCTACTACAATTTGTAAAGTTTGATTATTTATATTATTAACACTTATCTGTTGTTGATTGCAGAGCAGATCTCCTTCTGTTATATTTTCAGAGTCTAACAGAATATTTAATGACGGGTCACCAAATAAGTTGTATTGATTACGAAGGTCAGCACATGAAGAGTTAAGTTTGGCTTCTAACATCATTTCACCACACATACCCAGACCATGTTGAAAAGCAGATTTAAATAAATATGGAGTTACACCTCTTACACACCCTACATTAGGTTCTGACGCTCCAATAAAACCTATTGCCCCCCTGATACTATCAGATATTAAGAAATTTTCTGCCATACAATCATCTGCAGTTTGAAAAGCACCTGTGTTGCATGCCATACTAAAAATCAAGGGCAATCTATTATCATAAAGTGTGTCACTAGGTTCACTTATATCTGAATATCCAAAGGAATATAGCCAACTACCGTGAGGCCATCCCCAACTAAAGTCACCTCCATGACCCATATAAGTAATAATTAAATTGCCTTCACCATATTTCTCTTTTAACATAAATACTGAATTGTCCTGTATTATATCGTCAAAATTCAAATCAGGAAATGGGTGATCAGCATCAGTTAGAAGAGTTGTTTCATAATCTTCAACAAGGGGAGCAATTAATTGTAATACATCATGAATACTCGACGATTGAGGTTCACCAGCAAGAAAAGTCATCCTGTCTTTCCAGCCGTCATACTCTGGATCATTAATATTTATCGGTTCATAATTAATTATCTTCTGACAAACATTTGCTACCTGCTCTTCACTATCTACACTGCACCTGCCAAGTAATATATCGGGATATACATCATAATACCCATTTATCTCTGTTAACTGACTGAAAAAGACATCGTAACCTTCATCGTGAGTTGGTACAGGATACTGTGCTCCAGTTTCAAGTTCTACATCACTAAATAAATTTACATAACCAAGTTTATTATCATAAGTGTTATCAGCATATCCGTTGTCGTAAGTGTTTTTTATAAGATCTCTAAGTTCTATATCGTGATAACCACCTGGTGTTAAAAAATCTTCAGTTTTCACTATAACCACATCAAATCCATTATATTCATCCCTTTTATCAGCTAATGTTTGTAAATCAGTATTTTCCCAAAATTCTTCATGAGTAATTATTAAGTAATCGCAATGTACACCGTTATAACCCATAAATAAACTGTTTAAGTCTGTTAACCAGGTTACACTTCCTGGGTCTCTGTATCCTGCACCGCAACTTACAGAAGAATTCAAACCATTGGAATTGTAATTTATCATTGCTGCTCCACAAACTTCATTGAAGATACCTACATCATTATTCACAGAACCTATAGCATTATCAAAAGTCATCTCGATGTTAACGCTGGAATATGCAATAGCTTGTTGCAGAACAGGATTAAACTGAACAGGATAGATTGTTACCCGAATGCAATGCTGATCTCTTACTGCACCTTTATCTACCAATTCTCCAGTATAACCGGGGAAATAAGTGTCAGTATTGTAAAAGGTATTATTAATATTAAATTGTTCTTCCATGTAGGTGTAGTCACCGTTATCGTGCTCGATCCATTCGGGTGCAGGATAAATGTTCATATCTTCGATTACAATCGAATCTAACAAAGTAACATTCAAATTTATATTATCACATTCAGGTATAGCTATAAGATAACTGACAAACGGAACTTCCGGGAAACCAATTGAATACATTTTGGCATGTTCCGGGATGTAAACTCTGTTGTAGATATCTACATCTGTACTATTCATTCCCGGTATTTCAAGTTCA
>JACNFI010000253.1 GCA_014384665.1 Candidatus Cloacimonadota bacterium | reverse complement strand
CACAGAAAGAATTAGTATCAGAATCAGGAGTAGTTGCATTTATAGAGTTTGATATAATAGGAGAAGTTGGAAGCAAATCAGAAGTATATTTCACCAAGTTTGATCTCAATGAGACAGAAGCATCAGGTGGATTACAGGTAGTATCAGAAGGAAAAGAAGTAACTACTAAAAGATTAGAAGTAAATGTGAGACAAAATCTTCCTGAGAAATTTGCGTTCTATCAGAACTATCCGAATCCCTTTAGTACAAACACTCTTATTAGATATGACTTACCCGAAGATGTTCATGTTAATATTCAGATTTATAATGTAAAAGGACAACTTATAGAAGAGCTTTTTAATGGAGTTGAATCTGCAGGTAGAAAAAAGATTGAATGGAATGTCCTCGAGAAATCGGGGATGAGTTCAGGAATTTATTTCTATAAGCTTTCCACAAAGGATAAGACATTCATAAAGAAGATGATATTGATGCGATAAACAAAGAGGAGTTTTTATCCCCCTGCGGAGGATTTAACCCCCTTTGGGGTTTTATCGACTCGTCGTTCACATAGTTGAACTTACGAGTCGATTCACAAAATATGAAGTAATTTTGCAGTGCTTTAACCATTTTGAAGCATAAATTGACATGGTCAATTTACTCCAAATATGGCAACCTTTATAGTAAATGCATGATTAAAGTTTAATGTTGCAAATAAGCAATCCTACAAAATTATTAGAGGATAAGTAACAAAAATGTTAAAATTATAGTAAAAATTTTTGATGAAAAAAATTGGAGGAAACAATGAAAAAAATAGTTATTGTATTATTAAATCTATTAATAATACTTTCATCAATGTTATTAGCACAAAACCCACCTGATACATTATGGACAAGAACATTTGGTGGAAGTAGTACTGATATAGCCAATTCTGTTATAAAAACTTCCGATGGTGGATATATAATGGCTGGGAAAAAACATGTATCAGGAGGTCCAGGAGGTAATTTTGATTGGTATGTTGTAAAAACAGACGAAATTGGTAATTATATGTGGAGTAAAACATATGGCGAAGAAGAAGATGATATAGCATATTATATTGATCAAACAAATGATGACGGATATATCATTACTGGTCGTTTCTGTGCATATGCAAGACTAATAAAAACAGATAATAATGGTAATGAAGAATGGAATAAAATTTTTAATGGTGATGGAGAATGGGATGCAAGTCAGAGTTATTGTGTACAACAAACAACAGATGGTGGATATATTCTAACTGGTTGGTATGACGATTTTGGTTGGTGGCATTTATGGTTAGCAAAGACTGATTCTCTTGGAGATGTAATATGGTTAAATAATTACTGGGAGCCTTATGACTGCGAGTGGGGATATTCAGTACAACAAACAAGTGATAGTGGATTTATATTAGCAGGAAGAAATCATGCTCAGGATTATTGTATAATTAAAACTAATAATTCCGGGGGAGTTGAATGGGAAAATCATTATTGTGGAACAAGTTATGTAGATTTTCCCCAATCAATTAAGGAGACTAACGATAATGGTTATATTGTAACTGGATATTACAATGATACAGATGTAAATGAGAGTATTTTGGCATGTAAATTAGATGGAAATGGTAATATATTATGGAGTGAAATATATGGTGGAGCAGAATCTGATAAAGCATATTCAATTGTCAATGCCCATAATGGTGGGTACGTTATGGTTGGTGAAACTGAATCTTATAGTGGAAATCAACACTCAGATATTTGGATTATTAAAATTGATGAAAATGGTAATATCGTATGGGATAAGACAATAGGCGGTTCATATTGGGACTATGGAAGATCAATTCAAAAAACAAGTTATGGATATATTTTAGCAGGAGCTAAAACTTTTTATGGAACTACTTATGAGGATTTTTATTTAGTTTATTTAGAAGCAGAATCAAACATTATTAATATTCCAGATGACCATCCAACAATACAAGAAGGAATAGATGCTTCTGTAAATGGAGATACAGTTCTTGTACAACCAGGAACTTATGTAGAAAACATTAATTATAATGGAAAGAATATTACTGTTGCTTCATTATTCTTAACAACGCAGGATACTTCATATATTTCACAAACTATTATTGATGGTAATCAAAATGGTAGTGTGGTTACTTTTGAAAGTGGAGAGGATACATCAGCAGTTTTAACTGGTTTTACAATAACAAATGGTAACACAGGCTATGGTGGTGGAATTCACTGTAATGATTCCAGTCCGAGTTTAAAGAGTTTATCAATAAAGGATAATTTTTCAAGTCCACGCGGTGGAGGTATTTACTGTATTGAATCCAGTCCGTGTTTAGAAAATATAACAATAACAGATAATTCTACTGACCAAGGTGGTGGTCTTTACTGTAGAAATAATTCAAATCCTATTTTACAAAATGTATCAATAACAGGTAATACTGCTACTAATTTTGGTGGTGGTCTTTTATGTAGATATAATTCAAATCCAAGTTTATATAATGTAACAATAATTGGTAATAGTACTCTAGGTGCAATTGGTTGGGGCGGAGGTATTTACTGTACTGAATCCAGTCCAAGTTTAGTAAATGTAACAATAACAGATAATTCTGCTTGGCATGGTGGAGGGATTCACTGCCAATATGATTGCAGTCCAAATTTATTAAATTCTATCTTATGGGATAACACACCAGAAGAAATTTATTTTTATCATGACGGTGAACCAAACACAATAACAATTTCATATTCAGATATAGATGGAGGTTCTGCTGGAATTGTAACAAATAACAATGGAACAGTTTATTGGTTAGAAGGAAATATTGATGCAGACCCATTATTTGCAGACCCAGAAAATGGAGATTATCATTTATCTTGGGATAACTTTCCGATAGAGGACACTACAAAATCACCTTGCATAGATGCTGGAGACCCTGACCCCCAATACAATGACCCCGATGGAACAAGAAATGATATGGGTGCATATTATTTTGACCAGACTCCATACTATTTTGATATTTCTGGAAATATTGGCTACTTTAGTGATGGGGATGCTGTTCCAAATACAATCTTAGAGCTTACAGGAGATAATAATTATTCTACAACTACAGATGAGAGTGGAGATTATTACTTATTTGAAATTTATGGTGGTAGTTATATTTCTACTCCATCAAAAACTAATGATCTTGAAGGATTAAGTGGTCTTGATGCTTCCAGAATAGCAAGATTCTCTGCTGGTCTTTATGCATTTGATTGTATGCAATGGATAGCATCAGATGTTTCTTTGAACGGTTCTACAAGTGGACTGGATGCTTCCAGAGTAGCAAGATACTCAATTGGTACTATTACTGAATTAAATCCTGAAGGTATTAACTGGACATTTACACCAGAACCTATACCAGAGTGTGATACTTGGCCTCCAATAGTTTATGAAAATACACGAGAATATTCTC
>JACNFI010000252.1 GCA_014384665.1 Candidatus Cloacimonadota bacterium | reverse complement strand
AGTCTATATCCACATTGACGACAATGTCTTCATTCGGCACCAAGGCGGATGTGCATAAATTTTCCCATAAGCGGATATTCTGAGCCATGAGCAAAAGTGGGAGAGAGAAAAGAAACAACACAAAAAAATATTTTTTCATACGACACCTTACTTAAGTAATAGTAATTTGTTTATGAAAGTCTCGTCCTTTGTGTCAAGCTTATAGAAATACACACCGGCACATACTTCATTCCCCTTTTCATCTCTCCCATCCCACACCGCCTCTCTCGTTCCTAAACCCCTGTTTGGGAACGAGGTAATGGTTTTAATAAGTTGCCCTTTAATATTATAAATATTAATTTGTGACAATTCGCGTGAATTCAATTTTCCTGAAAACGATATGGTTGTTGAGTTCGAGAATGGGTTGGGAAAACAACTTATAATATTATCCTGACCAACAGGAGGTTTATCAATATCATATATTGAATATTCATAAATACTTACAGATGTCTTCTCAAGATAGAGAAGGTAATTCGTGTTATCCCGCTCAAAAGGTACAATCTGTTCTGCATAAGACCAATTCCTGAAACAACAAAGGTTATCGATGTAACCGGAAGCAATTTCACTGAGATCATACACTGTGCAAATATAAT
This sequence comes from Candidatus Cloacimonadota bacterium, assembly GCA_014384665.1. Classification (GTDB taxonomy): domain Bacteria; phylum Cloacimonadota; class Cloacimonadia; order JGIOTU-2; family JGIOTU-2; genus JACNFI01. The sequence goes on along the minus strand of JACNFI010000252.1, from coordinate 2,811 downwards.
TTCCGATAAAGAGGACTTGATTATCCTCATCAACAGCTAATCTGCCGCTATTATCAAAAGTAAAACTCTCTATAGGATTTAAGGGATCCGATATTTCATAGACCACACAACCACCGTATGGATAGGAGGGAGACAATAATAAATAATCAAGATATTCTGCTACCTCGTTTTGATAATAGTAATAGGTAAAATACTGTTCCATTACCTGCATACTATCATTTGTATCGATATTATTAATAACAACAAAGGAATCAAATCCAAATATATATGCTACTTCGGGATGGTTCTTAAGAAAATACACTGTCCCATAAGAAATAGGAATGTCCAGCGTGGCTACCTGCACCAATTCATTATTGCCATCAAGCTCATATTTGAACAACGTTGAATTATATACCTCAAAGAAACCAACACCTGCCTTGTAAGCAAGAGGATCTCCATAGGGAGACTCAAGGGCATCCAGAATAACCGGATCTCCGTCTGGTTGTATTAACAGCGGAGTATTATATCCTTCATAAGTATCTTTATCGACACTAACCTGAACCATGATATTCTCATCACAGGACAGATGGTAAGGAGCAACATATTCATCGTAATATTTCTGTATAAAGACCGGATCATTAAGATTGGTCATGTCCCATCTTTGTATGCCATCCTGCCACGTTTGAATGTAAAGATTTTCATTATAAAAATATGACGACCTTAAAAAACCGCTCGAGTAATAGGTAAAGTATTTATTTAAGGAATTATTCTCAATATTATAGCAGTTAATATCACCATTATAACACTTAGCCACGAAAATATTATTATTATTTGCTGTTATACCCTTAAAAAAATTATAATATCCTGTATCGTTGTCTGTTGTATGGTCAAGTAGTAATGGATCATGTGGATCGCTGATATCATAGAGCCAAATATCATCTGCTCCTCTAAGAATAATGGTATTATCTCGAATACTAAAATCAGAAAGCTCATGGTCTAATTCACTCATTATATCCCAGTTGAAGGAATCGGATATATCATAAAATTTTACTCTGGTCAAACCACTTGCTATTATAAAAACCGAATCCTGAACTATAGCAGTTTTATAGGGAGAGGATGAATCACCAATATATCCCGACGCACAGAGAAGGATACTGTCCGGATTTGATACATCATATAGATAGAAAGTTTGGTCGTTGGTATTTTTTACTATTCCCAAACCATCACTTACATGTCTCATGGCACAATATTCATGCGGAACGTTAAAGGTGGTAGTTTCTTGAAATGTATCATTATCATATACATGCATCAACCATGAACCTGTCTCCAATAGCTCATTCACAAAGACATGATCTCCATCAATAAAATAAGCATAGTTGCCAAGATAATGAAGTGTATCCGTTATCGAAAGTTCGTATATATCCGACACGTAGATTCGATAGAGACGGCTTGTCGAAGCGTATGTTGAAATATAGGCGTACTCATTCTTTATAGATATATGGGTACACTCTCCCTCCAGATTATATTCGGTTAATAATGTTAACGAATCATTTCCTATCTCAAAAATCTCCAGTCCTCTTATTCCCACAGCATAAAGTTTATCATCCTTTACTGCCATGTTGTTATTTTGCTCACGCTTTTCGGTGAAAGAAAACTCGGATATCTTGTCTATATCTATTGCGTAAACATCACATAATGTAAAAAAGCTTAATATTAGTGTTGCAACAATTTTTTTCATAATTAAACTCCGATGTTTATTATTTTTGGGGTTTATGTTTATATCTTTTTTGATTTGTTACACAATGCCCAAAGCTATTAGCGAAGGGCATTGTGTAACGGAACACATTCAAATGAAATTCATAACAAGGTTATTTTTACTCCTCTGGTTCTTCCGGATACTCAGGCGGGTAGTACGGAACAGAAGATGATAAATGTAAGTAGAAATTATAATTATACATTGTAAGTAAATGTGTTTCTTGATCTGTATGATCGCCAACTACTACTTTCGCTGTTGCATCATGATTAAACGATAAGCCACAAACGTTTTCGAAGTAATATGTCCTCGGTATGTCATAATCCTGTCTAAATGTTATTCCATAACAATACAACCACACAGAACCTTCATAAGTAGGAACCAACGGGTCTGCTGTAATATGGACATATACGATTGTACGTTCTTCGCAGAAGATATTAGTAATTGCCATCATTGATAGTAATATTAATACTATCGCAATTTTCTTAATCATTTTAAATCTCCTAATTTTTTCTTTACTCCCAACAAAATGTCCTTCTTATATCAGGGAGTTAGTTCCATATAAGAAGTAATTTCCCCACTCTCATATTCAACCTTCAGCTTTAATCATAAAAGGAAAAACCTCAAGAAAACCCTGCCTCCTTCGGGAACTTCACAGACAGGGGAATGTTATGTGAATTTATTCTTACATATAAAATTTTGTGGATTGTATTGTATGTCTCTGAATTTATATTTTTCTTGTCTGTTTTCATAATTAGCTTCAGTGATGCAGCTTATGATGGGGGGGGGTGGTAAAAATTAAAAAATGTAAAATGAAAGAACTTGTCTGCCCACTGGCTGATGTAAAATGGTAATACGGAGGATGGCATAGAGAAATCATCTCACAAAATCTAATTTTCAGTAATTCATTTTCCTTTTTCATTATGCTCAACAAAGAAATTTATAAATTTTCTTTGTCAAATTTTATTTCCGATAATTTACCTCAAAAGCACCAATTTTGTTACCGCTTGTTTCTCACCGTTTTGTAAAGTGCAGAAATAAACGCCACTTTGCACTTCATTCCCCTTTTCATCTCTTCC
>JACNFI010000251.1 GCA_014384665.1 Candidatus Cloacimonadota bacterium | reverse complement strand
TTATATCAAATTCATTCGATATGCTCACTGGAAAATTGAACAGAATGGAAAAGGCGTTTTCGGGTTCATCTCGAACAACTCTTTTATTAATGGTCTAATTCATAGAAAAATGAGAAACGAACTGCTTAAAAGCTTTGATGAAATATACATATTGAACCTGCATGGAAATAGCCGTATTGGAGAAACTACTCCAAGTGGTGGTGTTGACCAAAATGTTTTTGATATTATGCAGGGTGTTTCCATTAATATATTTATCAAACATGACTGTCATACTGAGCGGAGTCGAAGTAATAAGGAAGACAATTGCAAAATTTATTATTCTGATTGTTTTGGAAAAAGAAAACAAAAATATGAATTTATGCTGGCAAATGATGTTAATTCAGTTAAATGGAAACCAATAGATTATAATAAATTCAATTCTGAATTCAGACAAACAAGATGGGGTGAAAATAGGTTTGTAGACGATTTGAGCTTCTTTATTAAATTGAAAGATGCTAATAAAATAAAAGAATATGGAAATTATTGGGGTTTACGAGAAATATTTAATTCATCAACTTCGGGAATTACAAGTGGAAAGGATAAAGAATTAATAAGTTTTGAAGAAACTTTTAGTTTTGATGATTATAATAAAGAATATGCAAAAACAATAAATTATAGACCTTTTGACATTAGATTTATTTATTATGATAAAAACAAAATACAAAGAAATAGAATAATTATAATGAAACATTATCTGTTAACAAAAAATATAGGTTTATGCTATGTAAGAATTTTTTCTGATGAAAACTTTAGCCATATACTAATTACAGATAAGATTGTTGATAAACACTTTTCAGGAAGCCAAAATTATACTTCTCCACTTTATATTTATAATAAAACAGATACAAATGATCTTTTTGTAAGTGAAAAGAATTTGAATAAGCAGGTGAACTTTAAGAAAGAGTTTATGAAATTCATTAATGAAAAGTATTCCTTTCAGCCATCACCGGAAGAAATTATGGGTTATATTTATGCTGTGTTTCATTCACCAACTTACAGAGATAAATATTTAGAATTATTGAAAATAGATTTCCCGCGAGTTCCCTTTACTGATGATGAAGAGAAGTTTAAAAAATTGGCAGAATTGGGAAATGAATTGATTGAGCATCATTTATTGAAAAAGACTTACCCGGATAATCAGGTAAAACCTGTCGGAAAAGCAGATCAAGTTATTATTGAGACAGTTAATTACATTGAAGAGAAAATCCATATAAATCCGAATCTGTATTTTTGTCCTGTAAAAGCGGAAGTCTGGGATTTTTATATTGGTGGTTACAAAGTTCTGGAAAAATGGTTAAAATCACGCAAAGATAGAGAACTCAATTACCAGGAGATCGAGCATTTTATAAAGGTTTGTAATGTGATAGAAAAGACGATTGGATTGATGGGGGAGATTGATTAGGTTGTGGTTTATTAGGTTGATAAAAAATTTCGGAAGTTTTTAAGACATCCGAAGTTTACGATAAGGATAAATGATGGCAATAAAGCAATGAGGTGAATATGGATAATACTTTAAGCAATGTGTATTTTAAACTAGATTCAACATCAAAATATCTTTTTATAAGAGCATTATCACAAATGATAGTAAAAATTATTTTTAAAAATAAAATGATAAGCAAAAATGAAATTAAGATAAATCTTGAAATGATATTGGAAACTCAAATATCAGACAATGCTTTTAATGATGTAATTTCACAATTACTGGAAGAAAATAAAATAAAGATTTCGAGAGGAAAGAGCAAATACTATTTAAATTCTAAGTTTAAAGGAATACTTTTTGAAGCATATCAGAATAGAGATGCTAGATTCAAAAGAATATTTGAAAAATACTTTGCAAAGACCGATTCGAATACCAGAAGTGTGAAAAAGTGGTTCGATGAAATTACTATTGAATTCTTCAACAAATATTTTGATGAATGGATAATTGAGATTAGTAATGTAGGTGAGCGAAAAAGAAAATATATAAAATTAAAAGATATAGTAAATGATAAATCTTTTGAAAAACATACAATTGAATCATCTGATACAGAATGGTTAAAAAATCAATATAAAGAATTTATTACTTCTAATGGAAATGATGAAAGTTTATTGTTATGGGATTATGCAACATCTTTATTTGCTTCAAAACTTATTACAACAAATATTTCAGTTGATCAACTCACAATTGATTTATTTAAGAACTCAACATTTATATTAGATACAAATATTCTGATGATTTTACAATTAGAAGGTGGAAAATTATCAAAATCATTAAGATCAATGGAAAAAGTTTTTTTTAAATTATCAATAAAATGCTGCTATTTTAATATTAGTAAAGAAGAATATGAAATAGCAATGAATTATAAAAGTGATGAAATTCTAAAAATAATATCAAAATTCGACAAAGATGTAATTCAGGAATCAGATGATCCATTTATTAAAACAGCTTTAATGAGAAAATGTTGTGAAAAAGAAGATTTTGAAACTTTCTTTCAAGAAATATTTAATATTACTGAAGTGTTTGCTAAAGATCTAAACTTGGAAATTGTTGATGATTTAAAACTTAATACTATAATTGGCGTTGGGTCGTTAAATGAATCAATGATAAAAGGTATGAATAAAATCTATAAATCAAGATGGGGAAGAGATAAAAAAAGAAAAGCATTAGAACACGATGCTGGATTAATATCAGGAGTAAAATTCTTAAGAAAAGAAGGAGAGAAAATTTGGATTTTAACTAAAGATAATACACTTAAACAATATACAGTTGAAAATACAATAAGAGATGAAACTCCTGTTGCTATAAGTATAAATGTTTTAATAAATATGTTAGCTATTGATAATGCTGGTGTAGATATTAATCCAGTAAATTTTGCACCATTATTTGCTAAAATTTTAAGGGAAGATTTAATACCTGAAAAAGAAACTTTTCAACCCGAGGATCTTTCAAGGATGCTGGATGTTGAAGAAAAATTCTCAGAATTACAAAAAGAAAAAATAATAAAAATCGCAAAAAAAGTTAATAAATTACGAATATCAGGTAAAAAGGATAGAGATATAAATCTATTCTTAACAAGGAGTTTTGAAAGTGAGAAAAAGAATATTCTTTCAGATGTTACTGAATTAAAGACAAAGTTGAAATCTAAGACAAAAAATATTGATATAATTACAGAAGAACTTGATGAGAAGAAAGAAGAAGTTGGTGAAAAAGAAAATATGATTTCGAAATTAAAAAGAAAAAATAAAATCCAAAAAAATCTATTATTTATTTCAATAGAAATAATACTAGGTTTATTGTTATGGTTGAAAAAAATTCCGTATTTATGTAATTTATTTGATCAATCTAAAAATCCATTTTTTGTTTATCTTGCAGTTCAATCAATATTCCTTTTCGCAGGTCTGAATATTCTTACTAAAAAATATAGAATAATTAAAATTAT
>JACNFI010000250.1 GCA_014384665.1 Candidatus Cloacimonadota bacterium | reverse complement strand
ACCAAATATAAAAGGATTAGTCATCGGAGATTTTGTTTTGGCATGATTTGACATTTGGGCTTTGTCATTTTATTTGATATTAGGAATTTGGATTTAGAAATTATTGGCTTTATTACTGATTAATATTTCCTGTTTGGCTCTGCCTGCCTTGTTAAATTTTCTTTTCTATTTAACTGGGGGCTTGTCCAGGTTAGGTTTTTTCAAAGTTATGGATATTATCACTATCCTTTTTTTGTTGCTTTTTATCTATTATTGTTATTATCTCCTGATATTTTATAAAGGATTAAAAAGAAGATATCTTCATGCTTCTAATGAACATCCTTTTGTATCTGTGGTAGTTGCTGCTCGTAATGAAGCTGAAAATATTATCCACCTCCTTACAACTTTAATAAATCAAGATTATCCTCAAAATATGTATGAGATTATTATTGCTGATGACCGGTCAGTAGACAGAACTGTAGAGATTGTAAAAAAATTTCAACAAAAATTTAATAACATTAAACTTATAAATGTGGATATATTACCAAATATTGTATCGCGTAAGAAGAACGCTCTATCACAAGCCATTAACGAAAGCAAAGGAAAAATAATTTTAACGACTGATGCAGATTGTATTGTAAAGACAACCTGGATTTCAGGTATGAATCGGTATTTTGGTAAGAATGTAGGATTAGTTGCAGGTTTATCAAGACCAGATATCTCTAATTGGAAACAGACAAATTTTGTAGAAAAGTATGAATACTTAGATACCATTGCGCTTTTTTCTGCCGCAGCAGGTTCTATCGGACAAGACAAACCCTTTTCCTGTAGTGGACAGAACATTGCATATACAAGAGAAGCATATAATGCAGTTGGAGGTTTCAAAAAGATAAAGAAGTTTATTTCTGGTGATGATGTTTTGCTTATGCAATTAATTAGGAACAAAGGTTATAAAATCAGATTTGCTTTTAGTGAAGCCACTCATAACCTTACTAAATCAGAGAAGCATCCTGGTAAATTTTTAAATCAAAGAATACGATGGGCATCAAATGAAAAACCCCAAAGTGAACTAAATCCAGAATTTTTTATCTTCCTGCTTGATGTTTTTCTTCTAAATTTGATTATTGTTATGTCATTATTGTTTTCATTTACACATTTTTTTATCTTTCTCATATTTAAAAGTATAGGAGATTTTTTCATAATAAAAAAAGGAATAAAACGATTTAACCTTAAGCATAATGCCATAATTTATTTTCCATTATGGGCTTTAATACAACCTTTTTATATCTTGATTACTGGTATTGGAGGAAAACTGAATCTTTTTAGATGGAATAAAAACCATAAATAATCTATACAATTCAAATATAAGCTTTGACCTTGTTAGATAATGAACCCAATGAAATATTTGCTATCTAATGGTATAAACCTGTTAGATAAAGTTTAAAAGCGCCAACTTTATTAAATGTATTTCATCTATCTAACGGGGTAAATATCTAACATGGTTGACAAATAAAATCCATTAGAGAAATAAATGTATTAATTTTATTTATCAGGATTATCAAAATACTTAAGAAAGGTTCTATTATGTCAGCTAAGTTTCCAAAGCATAAACACGAACTAAAAGAAGATAAGTTTGTTACTGCTGCTTTCTTAACTTCTGAATTTGTAGTTCAACACTGGAAAAAATTACTTATTTTGGCTATTATAATATTAGTAATCATATTTGTTATTATTGCAATAAATGCAAATAGAAAAAGAGTTGATAGCCAAGCACTAAGTCAATTTGATATTGCTATGTCCTATTATTCAAATAATGATTTTGAAAAGTCAGAGGAAGAATTCACTATTTTAAGTGAGAATTATTCATCATCTAAATATCATGACTGGGCTTTCTTCTACCTTGGGAAAATAAATATTGAAAAGGATTCTGTTGATTATAATAAGGCAGAGCAATGTTTTAGGAAAGCCGGATCCAAGATACATAATAAAATTATTAAAGAAGCAGCAATGATAGGTATTGCAAAATGCTATTTTGGTCAGAATGATATAGAAAATTATTATGCGTATTTGGATGAAATAACCAAAAAATTTCCAGATTCTTTTAATACCCCTGAGCATATTTATGAAATTGCTGAGCATTACTTTGAAAAAAATGATAAAGTAATAGCACAAAAATATTATCACAAAATAGTTGAAAGATATAAGACATCTTCAGTTTTTCAAAAAGCAAAAAGACGATTAGGTGAGATTAAGGAGGTGGAATAATATAAAATGTACAATGACATCTCTAATATCGTTTATCCCCGCGGTCCCCGATCTAATCGGGGAGGGGATTGCGAGACTGGAAACGGTTTACGGGCAACGGAAAACGATTCGTCTAACGTTTAACGGATGCCGATTCGAGCCACGCAACCTCAACCGTGTGAATTCATATATAATATTTCATTCACATACAAAAATGTAAAGTATTTAATGACCGGAGTAGTAATTATGTTTTCACCTTACCCGATGTATCAGCATTCTATTCCACCCCCTAAAGTGGAATAATATAAATCTATGCAGAATAAATTTGCAAGCTCCGAAGCTTCTAAACTAACAAGAATATCCCAATGTATCAGCATTCTATTCCACCCCCTAAACAAGAAAATTTTAGGATGGATTAGTTATGATTTTGCCAATTCATCTTTTACTACTGTAATAGTAACCGTTGTTTATAGCGTATATTTCAAAAATGTTGTAGTGGGTCGTGAGGGTTTGGGTGATTCCTTGTGGGCAATTGCAATAAGCGTTTCAATGCTCATCGTCGCACTTTCAGCACCGATGTTTGGAGCAATTGCAGATTTTTCACAAACCAAAAAAAAATTTCTTCTTGCTTTCTGCTACACATCTGTAATCTTCACAGCACTTCTTTTTTTCGTAAGAGAAGGAGCAATTTTTGGGGGGATGCTTCTTATCATTATTGCCAACATCGGATTTGAAGGAGGAAATGTCTTTTACAATGCATTTCTGCCGGAAATTACTGAGAAAAAAAATATCGGAAAAATCTCTGGATTAGGTTGGGGAATTGGATATTTAGGCGGGTTGTCTGCTTTGGCACTATCGTTATTATTTGTGGGAAAAAATACTATTTTGGTTTTTCCGTTAATTGCTGTTTTCTTTGGCATTTTTGCCATTCCTATGTTTATATTAGTTCCTGAAAAAAAGAATCCAATCAGAAAAACAAAACAGAACTATCTTAAAATTGGATACCAAAGATTATCACAAACATTAAAGAATATCAAAAAATTCAGAGAATTGGCAAAATTTCTAATTTCATTTTTTGTTTATAATGATGGAATCAAAACAGTAATTGTTTTTGCCGCAATTTATGGAGCCACAAGATTTAATATGACTGGGGAGCAACTCATATTTTATTTTATCCTGGCAAACATTACCTCTTTTATTGGAGCGATTATCTTTGGATATGTAGTTGACAAAATAGGAGCGAAAAAAACAATTTCCATTACTTTGATTATGTGGATTGCAGTTGTTATTTGGGCATTTTTCTGTCCCAATATGTGGCAATTTTATGGAGTTGGACTTTTAGCAGGTCTAGCTATTGGCTCCTGTCAGTCAGCAAGCAGAAGTATGGTTTCACTACTCACCCCTGAAGATAAGCATGCTGAATTCTTTGGATTTTATGCAATGAGTGGCAAAGCATCTGCTATTCTTGGACCATTGGTTTATGGATTTCTTGTGCTTCTCTTAAAAAGCCAGAGATGGGCAATTCTTAGTATTGCATTCTTTTTTGTTCTTGGACTTGCCTTATTGCAAACAATGAATGAAAATGCTGGAATAAAAACTGCTAATCTCAAACTTTCAAAACTTTCATAAATATTGAAGGTTTGAAGGTTTGAAGGTTGGAAGGTTGGAAGGTTTGAAGGTTGGAAAGTTTGAAGGTTGGAAGGTTGGAAGGTTGAAAGGTTGGAAGGTTGAAAGGTTGGAAGGTTGGAAAGTTGAAAGGTTTGAAGGTTGAAAGGTTTAACTTTATAACTTTCCAACATTTCAACTTTTCAACTTTTATAACAGAAAGGAAAAATTATGTGTGGTATAGTTGGTTATATTGGTAAAAAACAAGCACTACCAATAATTATTGAAGGCATAAAAAGATTGGAATATCGTGGATATGATTCTTCTGGTCTGGCTGTAATCAATGAAGAAAATGAATTGCTGATTCACAAAAGAGAGGGAAAAATTGTTGACCTTGAAAGGACAATTCCACATAAAAAAAATTTTAACTCAAATATTGGTATTGCTCATACGCGTTGGGCAACTCACGGCTCACCGACAACACTCAATGCACACCCACATACCGGTTGTAAGGGAATAATTTCTGTTGTTCATAATGGAATAATAGAAAATTATCAAGTTTTAAGAAACAGATTAGAGAAAGAGAATCATATATTCCAAAGCGATACAGATACAGAGGTTCTGGCACATCTTATTGAAAAATTCTATCAAAATTCTGATACTCTCCATACGGCTGTTCGGGAAGCCCTGAGTTTGGTTCAAGGAACTTTTGGAATCGCAGTAATTAGCAAAAAAGAGCCAGAAAAACTTATTGCCGCAAGAAGAGGAAGTCCGCTTATTGTCGGAATTGGTGAGGGAGAAAATTTTATCGCTTCAGATGCTACTGCTCTTGTTGTTCACACAAAGAATGTGATATATCTTCAAGATGACGAAACTGTAGAACTCACACGAGATGATTTTATAATCAAAACCCTTGCAAATGCAGAAGTTGAAAGGGAAATCAGCAAGGTTGATTGGGACATTTCAACTGTAGATAAAGGCGAGTTTGATTATTTTATGTTAAAAGAGATTTATGAACAGCCAACCTCAATTGCTTATGCATTTCGTGGAAGAATAATGGAGGATTTTCAAACTTCCCGATTGGGGGGGATAAACCTTTCTCCAGAAGAATTGAATCAGATAAAGCAGATTTGTATTATTGCTTGCGGAACATCCTGGCATGCAGGAATGGTGGGTGAATACCTTCTTGAGGACCTTGCTAAAATCCCTGTAGAAGTGGAATATGCCTCAGAATTTCGGTATAGAAATCCTATTTTGCGTCCTGACACATTAGTAATTGTAATCAGTCAATCCGGAGAGACAGCTGATACCCTTGCCGCACTTCGTGAAGCCAGAGCAAGAGGTGCTAAAGTTATGGGAATTACCAATGTTGTAGGCAGCTCCATTGCCAGAGAAACGGATTTTGGCTCATATATTCACGCAGGGACAGAGATTGGGGTTGCTTCTACAAAAGCATTCACTTCACAGGTCACAGTTCTTTTTCTTCTATCATTGCTTTTAGGCAGGATGCGGCATCTTTCTCCAGGAGAAGGAGCAAAATTCATCAGCGAATTGCAAACCATTCCAGAAAAAGTCCAGCAAATACTGGATTGCAATGAAATGATAAAAAAGGTTGCTGAACAATATAAAGACGCTCAAAATGCTTTATTTTTAGGAAGAGGTTATAACTTCCCTGTTGCATTGGAAGGGGCATTGAAACTAAAAGAGATTTCATATATCCACGCTGAGGGCTATCCAGCAGCAGAGATGAAACACGGTCCAATCGCTCTCATTGATGAAAATATGCCTATAGTATTTATCGTTCCGAAAGATTTTCTCTATAACAAAGTTATAAGTAATATGGAAGAAGTTAAGGCAAGAAAAGGAAGGATAATTGCAATTACAAATAAGGCCAAAGATGGAATTGAAAAATTAGCAGAACATATTATCTACATTCCTCATACTGTTCCCCAACTAATGCCAATACTAAGCGTGATTCCTCTTCAACTTCTTGCATATCATATTGCAGTTTTGCGTGGCTGTAATGTTGACCAGCCGCGAAATCTGGCGAAAAGCGTTACTGTTGAATAAATCCCTTCGTGATTAAGTTCCAACCACAAAGGGCACAAAGAATCCACAAGGGACTCAAAGGATGTAAAAATGTTTTTTTTTAGAAGTGGCATAAAAAATGTTATATAGAATTATCTTTTCACCCTTCGTCCCGATTAAATCGGGACTACGAAGAACGGGTGTGAACTTTGTGCCTTCTTCTTGCCACGTTAGATAATTTATGTACTAATATCTAATGAAGTTTATCCAGCAAGATAGTCTTATGATATGGTATAGAAACATTTAACAGAGTGAGTATCTAACGGGGTGAATGACCTTTGTGGTTAATACAAAAACCAAAATGTCTCATACAATTGAAAAGTGCAATGCCTTTGCTTTGCGAATAACAAACTACAGCAATACAAGCCAGATTGTGAATTTTTTTTCAGATAAATTTGGAAATGTTGATGTAATTGCAAAAGGGAGCAGAAGTTCCAAAAGCAAATATCAAGGACTCCTCCAACCATTGAGCAATTACGAAATTGTGTTCTATAAGAAGGAAAACACGCTTTCCTTGCTTAAGGAAATCAGTTTGAATGAAAGCAGTTTGGACCTATTTGATTCTCTTGAAAAATCTGCTGTTGCCTATGCTGGAGCAGAGATTTATCTCCAACTTATGTTTGAAGAGAATGATTTTGAGAAATTTTATAATTTGCTTCAGCAATATTTATCTTATCTTCGGAAAATTGATAAGAATTATGTTTTAATTTTCTGGAGATTTTTTTTGCGGGTTACAACTTACCTGGGCTTTTCCCTCAAATTTGATAAATGTATCTCCTGTAAGACAGATAAGCCAGAAAAGATTTATGGCATTTCTTTTTCGCAAAACGGTTTTGTTTGTAAAGATTGCATTAAAAAAAATAATTTAACAAATAATTTCAAATGCAGTCAAACCAGCATAAATATTTTACTTTCACTTAAAAATATTTCAGAAAAGATTAATTCAATTGAAATTTCCAAATCCACGCTCAAAGAAATCAACGCAATTTTCAAAACCTATCTCAGTTATCATCTTCACAAAAAGATTCATTTGAGGAGTTTGGAGATTTTGTAATTGAAAAAATTACTTATTTGTTTAATGGCTATACCCTTTAATTAGCAAGATAAATCCCCCGAAGGGGGATAAATTTTATGTAAATCAGAGCCTCATCCACACAGTCATTCCAAACTCCCACAGCTGTCATTCCCGACCCCGATCGGGAATCCATATAGCGGGAAGACGCAGTAAAAGACAGGTTGTAAGGAATGGATTCCCACTTTCGTGGGAATGACAAGCAAATGGATATAATGGCATTAGCATCAAAAATGTAATACTTTTTCCTCATTTATTCTTACTTTGCTGAATTAAGGGGATACCCAATATTTGTTTTATTTGACAGAATAATTTTTATTTTTATTAAATTGGATATTCATTATAAGGGAAAAATAAAAATGAAAAATCGAGCATTGGTAAAAAGTAACATTATTTTAAACAATAAATAACCTCGGGTATGTACAGGCTATCCATTCTCCGTCCATACTCCGCCATTTGAAGGAGGTAAAGGATAAAAACCTACATCTACCCTATTCAGAAACCAGGTATAAGCTACCCTATCTCTTTCCAACTAACAGTAAAAATCTCTTTTGTATGAAGTTCTACTGCACTTAAGGCGATATCGTAACCAGCGCCGGTATCTAAGCCAATTTTATCGTTATCAATCAATACTTTATTTAAGGGAGTATGCCCAAAAACCACAACCTTATCAATTCCAGTAGGATAGTAAAGAAACTGCTCTCTTATCCAGAGCAAGGTCTCTAACTTCTGTTCTTCAACTGGTAAGCCGGGTATAATTCCTGCATGGACAAAAAGAAAAATATCTTCAATATAGTAATATTTTAAACCCTTAAAAAATTTTATATGAGTTTCAGGGATGCTGTGTTTCAAATCCTCTAAAATAGCATTTTCCCCAGCATAAGAAATAGCAGTGAAATCTCCTCCATTGTTCTTATATGCTTCAGCATACATCGCTTTTTCATCAAGTCCAAGAAATGCCAGCAACATATCCTCGTGATTCCCTCGTAAAAAAATGCTATTGAACTTATTTGAAAATTTAATTAAGAAATCTATAACTTCCTTACTTTGGAGTCCCCTATCAATATAATCTCCAAGAAATACGAATTTATCCGTTATCTCTGGCTGAATCTTTTTCATCAGTAACTTAAGCATATTAAATTGTCCGTGAATATCACCAACCGCAATAAGCCGTTTACTTGAAATTTGATAATTCTTATCAGTTTTATGTTTCAAGCTTCCAGTTTTAGGTTTCAGATTTCAATCCCCTAAAATTTAAATTCAACCCAGATATTTAGTTCAGTTGTTCGAGTAGATTTGCCAGTTTTCTTATTGGTTGTATTTTTATATCCTCCAGTTAAACCCCCATTAATATCTCTACTAAAATTATAAGAAATTCTTGGCTTAATTTCAAAAGTGTTTGTATTTGCCGTAAAAATCCATTCAGCAGATGCAGAAGATTTATTTTGAGTATGTTCTTTTCTATAAGATATATCTAAATCTGTATCTAATTTATTACTTATGGTGAACCTTTTTAGAAATGGAAGTTTTATACCCTTCTTAGATTGAAAAGAATATTTTAAACTTAAATTTAAACCAATATTCCCTGTTTTTGATTGATTCTTATTTTCAATATAATTCTCTGTATGAGTAAGAGAATAGTTACAAGAAATGGATGAGGTAACTTTATTAAACAATTTTGTAGAAAATGAAACTAATGGATTGAATTGATATTTTATTGTTGTCCTATCAGGTTTATCCCAAAAACCAGAACCAGCATCAGTGGTTGAACGAGTAAAACTACTGGAAACAGAACTATTTGAAGTGATATTCCATGGTATTATCTCATCAAGTTTATTATAACGCAAGCTAAAACCTGGTAGAGTTATACCAACATTCTTTGTCTTACTCCCGGAATTTTGCTCTAACTTTCTATTATATTTAGCATTAAAATCTGCGGAGAGAAATGAGAAAATATCAAATTGATTTTTAGTTGATAGAGTAATTTCATCTGCCTGACCGGAGGATTGGATATTTCCATATTGTAAATCGCGAAATCCAAATTGATAGCTAAAACTTGGGAGAGAATCTGATGGAACATAATATCTTGTTCTATATGTATTTGAATAATTGCATGTTGTAGAACCTAACAGTTTTATACAGAAACCGATAGCTTTTGTTGTATATGAAGCCAATCTTGATAAATTAAAAGATTTTGGGGGTTTCGTTTCAATCTCTTCGGTTTGTAATTTTTCAACTTCTAATGTATCATCCACAGCAATTGTATCATTTCCTGTATCTTCTAATGGAAGTCCTTCCTGGATATACTCGCTTATCTCTTTTTCATCTTTCTCAAATTTTTGGACTTTTATTAAATCCATTATATTATTCCCCCATTTCTCAAAATAAAGAGTTAACCCACCTGAAGCAGTTCGGCTATTTTCAACATCATATTCAACTAAAGTTGAATCATTCTCAATCCTATCTTTACGATTCTGAAGATAATTTGTTTTGTATCTTGAGGAATAATTAATAAACTTAAGAAAATTTGGAGAATAATTAAGTGTAAAATTTTGATTTTTTGATGTTTCTACACCAATATTAATCCCTTTGAGTTTGTTTTTCTTTTGCAAATCTCTTGTTGTATTTAAAGAATAATCTGTCTTAATATAAGAAAATATTTCATAATTCATAGTTAGTTTTGAAGTGGCAGTTTCGGTTGGAATTCTTTTCTCCTTAATAAAATTTTTACCAATTCCAGATTGCCTTGACCATATTTCAAAACGATTGTAATTATATCCAAGATTAAAAGAAATATTTTGCGGCAAATAATATATTTTGAAAACTTTAAAGATATCTACGCAACTATCTTTTGAGAAATCCAGATTATACTTAAAATTTCCACTATATTTAAGAGTTGTATCCTTTTTTGTTGGAGATAAGGACTCTTTTCTTGATAAACTCGCTACTACTGAGGTCTTATCTAAAAGATATTTTGCAATTGGGTTTGATGATGGCTTGCTTTTTTTCAAAGAGATTGAGGTATATTTTGTTTCACTGAGTGACTTGAATAAATCTTTCTCTGCTTCTGTTGTTAATGCCACATCTGAATTGGGTTGAAAGCGCGGTTTACTTTCTGAAAAGGAATAATCTAATCTTAAAGGGACACTAAATCCCCAGGAAGAGGGGAAAAATTTATGTAAATTAATAGTATTCTTAAGACTATATGAATAGCTATTTGCTCCAGAACCCCCACCTGGTCCCAATGAATAAAAATTTGGTGTTTTATTTTCAAAATTAATTCTAATATCTGCCAAATCTGCTAATTTTGTATTTAGTGTTATCCGTGATGCAAAACCCATTTCATCGTAAGGGTCTGCTACTCTAATATCATCAAAAAATATTTTACCAGTAAAAGATGTTGAACAACTATCAGGTCTGACGAGTCCTACAGCAATTTGTTTAATATACCCAAGAGATGGATTTCCTACAACTCTAAAATTTTTAGTAGTATCTGCCATATTTGTCTTTTTTAAATCTGTAAACTCAGTAAAATCAATAGTTATATCTTGCCATCTTTCCTCTTTCATCTTATCATTTATATCATTATATACACATATTTTATCTCTATATTCATAATAATTTGATGTGTCAGCACCCAATCTAAAGATAATAATTTCTTCTCCTGATTCCATTGAGTTCGTTTGTCCATAGACCCAGAATTTTACTTTATTATATAAGAGCAGATTAATTCCATCAATGAAATTTTCTCTTGCATAGATATATCTGTTTTGCTGAATGTTTGTACATTTAAGGAAAAGAGATTGCTCAAATGGTTTTTCCCTTTTATCTTCCTCTATAGAACCAGGTGGCGGTGTATAGTCTATATTTTCTCTATTATTCTCCGTTGCGATTTCAAATTCCTCTCCAACTACAGGCTCTACTTTTTGAAGTGCTGTATCAAGTATTGCTGATGCTTTCCATTTATTACCAACTACTTCACAAGTAACAATGTCAACTGTTAAAGGGTCCGATGTAGTGGTTTTTGACCATATTCTGGCGTTTTTAATCAAAGAAAAATTTACATTTCCAACCCCTTCTTGTGTAAAGTAGGTTGAATCTTGTAATGGTATTCGGATAAACTTCCAATTATTATATTCAGAGATTAATATCTCACTATCAATATTTTTTAAATCTATATGATATTGTAGATAATTGTTCTTGACATCCAATCTATAATTTCTATCCAAATCTTCCCCATCAAGTTTAGAATTTCCTTCTGTACCATTAATACCACTATAAACATTAGAGCCAGCGCTGTAATTATAATCATCATTACCATCATCTCTAATACCAATGGAGTCCCCATCGTGAGTATGATTTTCCGGGATAGGCGGGTCTTTTTTAATTACCAGATCTAAACCACTATCTTCTCCAATATCCAGCTCACCATCTTGATTAACATCTTCCACATCTAAAATTCCATTTGGATCCAAAATAGGATAGTAATCCTCACTAATAAATCCCAAATCAATAAAAAGAGAATCACCCTCATTTGCATTGGATTTTAATATAAGTTCAAGATATTTTTTCTTAGAAAAATCTTCCGCTGTATAACCAAATGCCTTCATAATACCTCCCCAGATAGGAGGTTCGCTTTCAGGAAACAAAAGAGTATCCGATTTTAGCGTAAATTCCAACGCAGATACATATTCTCTACCTTCATCTTCTGGTAAGTCAGGATAAATATCCTTTTGCTGAAATATGTGATATGGATTATACCAAATAAAATCTCCTCTTGATACTAGGGTATCAATATCAAGAGGTATGCTTGCAAAAGTCCAATCAGTACGACTAATTCCTAATGAGTATTTTTCATCAATACCTTCCATATCATCTATATATGCTTCTGCATTCTTACTTGCATTTGGGTTTGGAATATTCATAGCAACTTCACCAGAAAGCGTAATATTTGATGTTTCTTGAGTTTTGATGAGAGGTATTTTATCTACAAGATTAGTAAGAAATGGCATATCCATTTTAAATGAACCATCTATATCCCCGACAAGGGTCTTTTTAGGCTCATTGCCAACCTTTGGGCGCTGGTCTCTAACTGAACCGGACTCATACATAATAGTTGCACCAATTTTAGTATTGTTATTAAATTTATAATCAGCTCTTACACCAAACATACTTTTTTTCTCAAGCCCACCAAAAAAAGGCTCATATTCAAAATCTATTTTTATATCAGTATC
Organism: Candidatus Cloacimonadota bacterium; assembly: GCA_014384665.1. GTDB lineage: Bacteria > Cloacimonadota > Cloacimonadia > JGIOTU-2 > JGIOTU-2 > JACNFI01. Next base: position 5,706 of record JACNFI010000250.1, on the reverse strand, counting down.
AGTGGTTACATCACATTTAAGTCTAACTGTACCACTTAGATAATCAATATCATAGTCTGGTCCTTTCTTCTGCAATATCCCATCAACATATACCCTCTCACTATTCTTGATAATATTTATATATCCGAGATTAATTGTGCTGCCTGTTTTTTTCATTATAACACTTATATAAAATGGATCATAGTAAGCTGGGTCAGGACTTAATTTATTATATATAATATTATTGCCAAGAGTAGAATCATATTTTGCAAACCAATGTTCCAGAAATGGTTTAAGCATTTGGAATGTAATTACACCATTAACCAAATCTATAGTTTCGTCACGGTCATTTACTATACCATCACCATTTGTGTCTAAGTTGAGTATATCAACAAAAGGTATGAATGTTGTGGAATCTACATCTAAACCAAACACTTTTTCACCATTTGGTAGATAGTAAAATATTTTAACATCAAATCCTTGAGATTCAATATTTCTATTTCCCAATGAATACTTATTCTTAAGTTGATAATTCCATAGAGCATCATCCAAATCTTCATCTGACACATTATAGTAATTTTTCTTTATCATCTTGACTTTAAGAGTATCATCAAAGCTACCATATTCTCTGCCAATTCTATCTGTATAGATTATTCCAATAGCATAATTATTACCAATATAAGTTCCAAACTTAATAAGATAGGGGGTTGTAAAATAATCTATAAAAAAATCATTAATTGGGTCATTTAACTCATGGAACTTATATTCTTTACCATCTTCTATATCATAACCAGTTATATCATTTGGATCAACTTTCCCATCATCAACAAATACACGCACTGAACCATCCTGGGGCATTAAATCAGTATCAATGTAACTCCACTCAGAAATGAGCACAGTATCAATATCACCATCTGCACTGAATAGATACTTTGGATTATCTATGAAAAAATATTTATTACGAGCAAAATTCATATCCATATATTCAGATTCTTCTTGAACTGCATTACCGGTAGCGCTTGCAGAAGCTTGTTTTCCTTCTTGCTGACTCATAATAGTAGTTAAGTTTAACTTTCCAAATTCAAAGACACCTTTTATGCCAAATAAATCTTCTGATGAAGCAGAATAGCCAATGAATTGCGAACCAGAAAGTGAAATGCGTGTATCTCCGGCTTCAATTAATTTTATTGGGTCATCCTCATCACCTTCGTATTTAATACTAATTTTGTTTTCCTCAAAAATTGATACTTCAGATGTTTGTTTAACATCCACCTTAATTTTCTTGCCAATAGTACCGTTTATTCCAAGATTCAACTTCTGCTCCATCTTAAGGTCGGGAAGAAAACTTTTATGAGAACTTTCGGTTTCAAGTTCAGGTTTATTAACAGTCCGTGAACCGCCAATTGTAATTCTTTGAGTACCATTTACTTTAAGTCGTCCAATATTATCACCAAAAAATCTCCTCATAGTTTTAGACATTTTTACTTTAGGAAATTCAATATCAGGTATGATTCCTTGCGATTCTTGTTTTTTTGCTTGTTGTGAATAAAATCTATCTAATTCATTATAAAAAATTTCATAAAACTTACATCTGGATTTTATTTCAAGATAGTCATCCATATTAAGCATAAAGGGTGTAAATAACTCTGTTCCACCATATTTAACTTTTATAAAAGCAACTTCATTCTCTAAATCAATTTCCTCTGAATAAGAATAAAGGTTGTCTTTAAAGAAATAATAATCCAAACTTTTCTTGGGAAATGATTTTGAAATTAAATAAGAAAAAACAGTACTGCTATCAGAAGAGCTAATCAGAGGATGAGATAACTGCATCTTTAATAAATATGGAGCATAGGCATAAAAAGTTGTATCAATAAAAATTAAAGAATCTTCTTTGAAAACTTCCTCTTCCTCAACTTCTTTTTCAAACAAAATTAATGTATCAATTATGCTTAAAGTATCTCCAATAAATTCTAATGTATCTACGATAGATAGAATAGTATCCACATCATTTTGTTGTAAACTGTCAATTAAAAGTTCTGATTGGTCCAGAAGAGTTTCAGATGTGGATATAGTTTCTGCCTTTATACTACTAATTTGTATAATTAAGTAAATTAATAGAGTAATTACAATAGAAGAAATTAAAGTTACGGTTCTTTTATTCATTATCAAAAGTTGTGTAGATTATTATAATATTCTGAAACGATTTTTTATCCATATCTTTTAAAAATATATCCAATATTGAAATTAGAAAATTAAGTCTTTACGATAAATATTTTCTATTAATTCTACAATAATAAATATTTAACTTAAGTTTCGCAGTTTCTAAAACATCATAAATCGTCTTCTTTCAATTATTGTCATATCCCCGCATCCGCGGGGCTCGCTGTCATAATGGCTAAAGCCGTCATAACGTTTCGCTGCCATTAAGTCATTTGTTCGCTTTGCTCACACTGCCATAATGACTATTTATGACGAGCCGAAGGCTCTTATGACGCACCGAAGGTGTATATGTCCCCAATTGAATTGGGGATAACCAAACCTCTTATACAAAACCGTTCCAGCTATTTATCATTTTTCCTGCGAAACTTAAGTTATTTAAGATGCAATAAAATTACATCAAATAAAGATTTAAAATTAGAGTATTGATGTAATTAATGATTATGAAAGAAAAATGTCTTTCACCTTCATCAATTAAATGCTAAATATTTTAAATAGTATCAATTTATATAAGCGGTCTTTTTGTTAGATGTCTATGTATAATGTTGTTTAATTCAACTTTTATTATAAAGTCTATATATTTATTTTGTTTATAAATCATTTTAATCCTCAATTAATTATTACTACAAATTTATATTTATAATTTTAAGTCAAGAAATAAAGTAAAATATATTTGACAAAAATTATATTTTAAAACAAAATAATATAAACAATGTTTAATGTGTTTTTATAATGAAACAATAAAAATCTGAGGTTAGGATGAAAATTCTGTTACAAAGAGTTAAGAATGCTTCAGTTAAATATAACAACGAATTAGTATCTCAAATAAGAAAGGGCTTGCTTATTTTTCTTGCTGTTTCCCGAAAAGATGGTATCGGTCAGGTTGAATATTTAGCAAAAAAATGTGTGAATCTCCGAATTTTTAAAGATAAAAATAGAAAAATGAATCTGAGCGTGAAAGATATTGGGGGTGAGATTTTGTTGGTTTCTCAATTTACTTTGTATGCTAACTGCAAAAAAGGCAATCGCCCAAGTTTTACAGATTCTGCTCCTCCAGAGATTGCTGAACGATTATATAACAGATTTGCAAAGGAACTTGAAAAAAATGGTATAAAACCAAAATTGGGAGTATTTGGAGGATTGATGGAAGTAGAGTTAGTAAATCTTGGTCCAGCAACATTTATTCTGGAAAGATAAATTGGATTTGTGGAGTAATGACCAACAAACTGAAACTAATAAACTATATTAAAAGAAGTTTTATTAATTCTCCAGTAATAAGTATAATTTATAATCCCTCTCTTTAAAATTTTCACATTCTACAATTTATTGACAATCAATTTTTGCCTTTAGAATTTTGTATAAAATAAGTAATAATCAAAATTTATAGATAAATCTTCTAAATATGCTTGATTTTTTTACAATCTGATTTCCGTACTTGTTATTCTATACTTTAGATTATCAATATATGAGTTCTGCAAAATATTGAATTTCATTTCATCAAAAATGTTATAGGAGACAAAATGAGTTTATATGATAAGTGTATTAACTTCACAGAAGCCAAAAGAGTTAAAAAACTTGGATACTATCCGTATTTTAGAGTAATCAGTTCAGAACAGGACACAGAAGTTATTGTAAATGGTAAAAAAACCTTAATGCTGGGCTCAAACAGTTATCTTGGTTTAACAAATCATCCAAAAGTGAAAGAAGCGGCAATAAATGCTATCAAAAAGTATGGGACTGGTTGCGCTGGTTCACGCTTTCTTAATGGAACTTTAGATATACATATTGAGCTTGAAGAGAAATTGGCAGAACTTGTTGGTAAAGATGTTGCTCACGCCTATTCAACAGGTTTTCAAGCTAATTTGGGTGCAATTGCTACTATAGTGGGCCGAGGTGAATATTTGATAACTGATAAATTTGACCATGCAAGTATCATAGATGGTTGTCGCCTTTCTTATGGAAAAATGCTTCGCTTCAATCATAATGATATGAATGATTTGGAAAGAGTTCTCCAATCTGTCAAAGATAGTAACAAGCTGATAATTGTTGATGGAGTTTTTAGTATGGAGGGTGATATTACAAAACTTCCAGAAATATGTGAATTGGCTGAAAAATATAATGCCCAGGTTATGTCTGATGATGCACATGCAATTGGTGTTATTGGAAAAAATGGTTCTGGGACTCCTAATCATTTTGGTTTAACTGATAAGGTTGATATTATTATGGGCACATTCAGTAAATCATTAGCATCTATAGGAGGATTTATTGCCGGTAATGAAGTTATTATGCATTATTTAAAACATTTCTCCCGTCCTCTTATCTTTAGTGCAAGTTTGCCTCCAGCGTCTGCTGCTTCAGTTATGGCTGCACTTGAGATTATGAAAAACGAGCCAGAGAGAAGAGAGAATCTATGGAAAAATACACGCAAGATGCAAAAAGGATTTAAAGAAATGGGATACAATATTGGTAATAGCGAAACTCCTATAATCCCGCTTCATGTTGGCGAGATGATGACTGCATTCAAAATGTGGAAAATGCTGGCTGAGGAAGGGGTATTCATCAATCCAGTTGTTCCACCTGCTGTGCCACCAAACGATTGTCTAATACGAACGAGTTTTATGTCAACTCACACAGATAAGCAGTTAAATTTTGCTCTTGATATATTTGAGAAAATTGGGAAAAGGCTGGGAATAATATAAAAAGTTCGGAATAAAACTGAAATATGACCTATTCCTACTTTAAATAAAATAATCTTATATTTCCATCTGGTAACAATCTATCAATAATTTCAAAGATTTGGTATAAGGTTTTTCTAATAAATGATTCTTTTCGCTTTCTCAAATTCCTTATTCAAATTTAAGAAGTTGAGTATCACTTTTCGTTAAAGGTTATTCCATTCTTCTACTGTAATTTTTCGCCCAAGAATAGATTCTGTCTCCCGAAGCATCATCCTGAGTTGCGGAATAGAGTATTCGCTGTTTGATGGAATAGCAAGACGACATTCTTTATAAACCATAAAATGGTGCTTTGTACCAGCTAAAGGTCCATCAAATCCAAGCTTATGCAAACGACTAATAAAATCTTTCCTTTTACCCCATTAGATAGTAAACTCTTTAGATATTATCAACATGATAAACCCAGTGTGATAATGAATATTAAACGGTTTAAACCATGTATAATAAATTATTGCACTGGCTAAATATCTAACGGGGCTTACACGGCGACCACAGACTCACGATGAGGTCTCCTATTAAGGCTTATTCCGCTAATTACTGGAAGACAATGTCCTAACTTAAGTCCCAAGAGAATCCAGTCCTCCAAAGTTGAACGCAATTTGTCTTCACATCCTCTCAAGGATTTTTCAAAAGCAATCACCCCTTTACATTCTGGTATCCTTCCTACAAAACTCCCATCCTCAAGCTTGTCATACTCTGCCAGCAACAAGGCATAATTAGGGTCTGCTGAAAAACAAAGATTTTATTGACAAGTAATTATCATTACAGTGGT
>JACNFI010000249.1 GCA_014384665.1 Candidatus Cloacimonadota bacterium | reverse complement strand
AAAAAGACCACCGGGTCTCTGGCAGATGTGAGGATAATGTTTTGCGTGTGCGGCGCCCATCTTGCTTTTCTCTTAATCTGAATGTGGGTGCTTTTGTTAAACACAACATCTGTAAAATCAGAAATCAACGTAATAATAAATACATTATAGATAATGACTCTATTATAAAAATAAAAATGTTTTCGTTGTTATTAACGCAACATCATCAGTTCTTTAATCTGTAAAATGAACGTTTGAAGAAACTTATCACAAATTTTTCAACACTACTTCAGGCAAAAGAATGATTTAATTTATGCAAATTATCATATTTCCATTTTTATCTCATTAACAATATTTGTTAATTCAGTTAGCTTTTTATCATCAATGAAAGCCTTTTCACCTTTAATCAGGTTAAATTTTATTTTGGGATGAACTTCGATATATTTTGCTTTTGTGATGTCGATTATTTTCTCGATCAGTTTTTTGCCCCAACTAACTTCTTCTTCGTCTTTTGCTGCCGGATTGATAATGACGAAGCCGAGTTTTTCATCCCGAATTTTTTCCGACGCAGATAAAACCAATTTATAAGAAGGTTCTTCCAACAAATCTTTATGTCCTCCTTCCAAAGGTTCGGGGAAACAATCCGAGATCAGAATTAAAAGATTTTTCATTCCGGGAAGTTTATATCGTTCTTTGGAAAAAACCTGCAAAGCGAGATTCAATCCTTCACCCAGCGGAGTTTTTCCTTTTGCTTCCATTTCATTTATCGTTCCGATAACCTGCTTCACATTTAAGGTTGGATAATGATAAATTTGAGCCAGATCTTTATTGAAAGTGATCAAACCCAATTTATCTCTAGCATTTGAAACATTGGAACTTATATAGGAAATGAGTTTTTCAATGTGTGGAATTACCCAGGAAATCGATTTGCTCGTATCAAGCACAAGCATAATGTTATAAATCACATTTTCTTCATATTTCGGATAAAGAAAATTTTTCGTCTGAATATTGAATTTCCTATCTTTTAAGGAATAATTCCCGTTTTGGATGGCATTGAAGATCGTTGGTGTGATCGAGATATTTCCGGATCGCTCTTTGGAAAACCTGATAATTCTACCTTTATTGAGAGAGAGGTTGTTCTTTCCATGAACAGAATGCTTTGTTTTCTCTCTTTTGGCAAAATTCATCCGCACTTTCTGTAGATCTTTTGCATCAATAGAAAATTTTGTTTTATCGTCTTCTTGTTTGAATAATTTATTTTTAATAATTGTTCTGTATTTTGGTAGATTTTTAGCAGAAGTTTTTATATTACCGCAATTTCTTACCATTTCTATTACAAATCTCACTATTCCTTTAATAGACATTTTTTCATCAAACATAAATAATGATTTACCAATACATCTTTCTGATAATGGAATCTTAATTTCTGAATCAGGATTTGATAAGAGATTTAAAATTCCTTTCAGGTATTGTAAATTCATTTTGGAATCGTGATACCTACCAAACATTTTAAGCATTTCTTTTAACAGTTTAACCTGTTCTTCGGTCAATTCCTCATCTTCAGCAAACCTGACAGGAAGTTTGGGAATATCGGACTCTAAATTTTCAGGACCTTGAGATTCGAGCCAGTTTACAACAACACCCAAAGCCCTGATCATTTTTTTTCCTGTTGGATCAAACCTCCTTCGGAAAATAGATTGATATCTTTGTTTATTTCTTCTGTCTTCTTTTCTGTTTTTGGGGAAAATTTCTCATCTTTGAGATTATCGAAAAATTCATCGATCTCTGCTTTGGTCAAAGGTTTGGAAACCCCTCCTTCTCGCGTTCGATGTCCGAGAACAAATTTCGCTGCCTGTTTGAGATGACGCAGTTCAACCTGTTTTTTCATCTCGAAAGCAGCATGAGTTCTGGCTGTTTTGATAATCCCTATATCTGCTCGATGTCCATCGACTTTATTTTCTGCACATAATTTCACGACAATATCATAAAATTCCGGTTTGACTTCGATCTCATCCAGAAATGTCCTTCCTATTTGAATGAAATTTTCCAGGTTTTTTGTTTCTTGTTGGAATTGCTCCCTGAACTTTACCGGATCCTTTTCATAAGCAAGATTTCGGTTAATTATTTCTTTTCTAAGAATTTCATCTGTTACTGAATAGAGCATAACCGAGAGTGGGAATCGATCCAATATTTGTGGTCGTAATTCACCTTCTTCTGGGTTCATCGTTCCGATCATGAGAAAGTCAGACGGGTGTGAAATAGAGAAACTCTCCCTCTCGATATGATTCCAGCCCATTGCGGAAACATCGAGGATGTCGTCGACGATATGATCGGGGAGTAGGTTTACCTCGTCGATATAGAGTATCTGGCGATGCGCCTGTGCCAGTATGCCGGGAATAAAACGATGTTTTCCTTCCTTTAAAAGTAGTTCGACATCGACATTTCCCAGAAGTCTGTCTTCCGTAATGCTCAACGGAACAGAAACATTCACGACTTCTTTGGATATAATTTCCATTTTTTCTTCAGAATATTTTTTCCGACAATCTTCACACCAATACTCCGGTTTTTCAGGATCACAATTGAATTTACAGTCTTTAAATACTTCGATTTCTGGAATAATATCAGTCATAGAATAAACTGCCGTGCTTTTTCCCGAACCTTTGACACCTTTGATCAGCAATCCGCCCAGTTTGGGATTGATGATATTCAGAATAATACCGAGAATTAACTCTTCCTGTCCAACAATTGCGGTAAATGGATAATTTTCTTTCATTTAAACTCCAATTTTATATCGGGAGAGCATTTTAATGCTCTCCCGATTTGTTAATTAGTTACCATAACATAGGGAAATATTCACATTCAAAATCATACCAAAGATCACCCGATGGAAATGGCATAACATAACATTTCATAACATCACGAATATAATCAACATCATAAAGTTCAACTATTTTGTCAATATCTGAATAATTAACATCTATAATAGTTGAAGTTTTTAACCAAGCAGTAAATTCTGCTTTCACAATTTCTTCTTCCAACTTAAGTATCATTAGGACCTGCATATAATATAGACAGACTTCCTAACAACAACAATACAATTGTCATTACTATAATCTTTTTCATCAATTCCTCCAATTTAAATCGCATTATTGTTCTATTTCTTACTCAAAGATAAAATAAGAACCTTCCCCTCAATTCCACTCTTAATAAGTTTATTTTTTTATGATTATTATAATCTCTCTAATCGGGAAAGTGTCAATAGAGAGAATAGTTTCTGAATAAATTTATTCATTGTTTAAACCTCCTTTTTTACAAGTTGTGGCTAACGTCTGTATCCCCGCAATTAATTGCGTGAACACTACACGATTTAGTAGTATATATGCAATATTGCGTGGATTTTTGTTTTAAATTTTGTTGCCTGCTTTTCATTCAATCCTATATTCTCTCGTTTCAATCTGCATACAATTTTCCGATTAAAGTATTTTCAACACATATTCGTTTTATCAAA
>JACNFI010000248.1 GCA_014384665.1 Candidatus Cloacimonadota bacterium | reverse complement strand
GGAAGATGCTTTTGCCAGTATATGGAATAATCTTACATTTATAAAAGCTGATGGATGGGGTTTGATAAGAATTGGAGATGAAACATGGATAGGTGAAAGAGACGATCTTTCTGTTGATTATGGAAAGTTATACATAGTTGGTGTAGTAAGAGATTGTATTTTTACTTGGGGTGATTGGCACCATCCTAGACAACCTTACGAAAGAACAATGCCAGAAATATTTAATTATCAAGATAAGGCAGATTATATGCCTGTATTCGTAGATAGTACAGAAGCTCTGAACGGAATAGATGAAATCAGTGTATTCCTTGGAGATGAATGCATCGGTGCCAGTAAAATAGAAGGATTCCCGGTCTTTATCCAAGCATACATTGAAGATGAAGATTCTACAGGAAGTAAAGATTACAATGAACTTACCTTTCAGGTGGCAAGTTATGGTAAAAGCGGAAAAAGAAGTATCCCTGCTTTTGTTTATAATAAAACTCAAGATGCCTTTGTCCAAGAGTCTGTTATTCTTGATAAAGATAGATATGCAGTTGTAAGATTAGGAACAGTAGAAGGAATAGAATTTCCAAAAGAATTTGTTCTTTACCAGAACTATCCCAATCCGATGAGAACTTCAACTACCATATCTTTTTCACTTCACCGCGGAGACACAAAGGACGCAGATATAAACATCTATAACATCAAAGGACAACTTGTAAGAACTCTTACCCCAATGACTAATGACCAATGTCAAATGACTAATGTGGTCTGGGATGGAAAAGATAACAATGGCAGTCAATTATCAAATGGAATCTATTTCTATAAGTTAATTTCTGGAGAAAAAATAGCAGTCAAGAAGATTGTATTGATGAGGTAATTTGTAATTCGATGCAGAAGGACGCTGACCAAAACACTGACTATCACATAAAAGATAAAAATAAAATCAGTGCTACTCGGTGTATTATCAGCGTTTTTCTGTGTGCTATAATCAAATAGGAGATTATATTTATGCTTAAAAATAGAATTATACTCATCACTTTTATCTTATTATTCTCATTTTCTTTGATTTTTTCAGACACAATTATTGTAGATACAACCGGAGGCGGAGACTACACTACTATTCAGGAAGGAATTGATGCAGCAACAGATGGTGATACAGTATTAGTATATACCGGAATCTATTATGAAAATATAAATTATAATGGTAAAGATATAACTGTCGCCAGTAAATATATTACCACAGGTGATAATTCTTATATTGATTCAACTATAATTGATGGTAATCAGAGTGGTAGTGTAGTAACTTTTAATCATGGAGAAAACCCAACAGCAATATTATGTGGATTTACTATCCAAAATGGAACAGGAACTCCTTTTGCCCATTCAAGTTTAGGTGGGGGTCTATATTGTTATGGAGTTAGTGTTCATATATTAAATTGTACTATAAAAAATAACATTGCTGGTCAGGGAGGTGGTATATGTTGCCGCTCTTCCAACATTTACTTATCAGGTTTAATCATCAAAGATAATCATGTTCAGCATAATGGAGGGGGAATACATTTTTGGAATAATGCTTCTGCAAACTTTGATTCTGAGAATAGATGTAGTATATTTTTAAATTATGCCTCCACTGGTTGTGAACTTCGTGCTAACAATTGCAACACAATAGATATTGTTGTAGATACATTTACTGTAATGGAACCCAAAGATTATTTTGTATATCCCTTGGATAACTTTACTTTTGATATACTTAACTGCAAGGTTGACCCTGTAAATCAAGATTTATATGTCAGTCCAGATGGTAATGACAATAATAGCGGTATAACTCCTGATGAACCATTAAAGACAATATCCTTTGCTTTAACAAAAATTGCTTCTGACAGCACTCATCTAAATACAATCCATTTAGCAAATGGCACTTATTCCCCATCTTTAACTGACGAGATATTCCCCTTAAATTGCCGAAGTTGTGTCTCAATCATAGGACAAAACGAACAACTTACAATTCTTGATGGTGACAATTCATATAGCATAATGAAATGTCTTTTTGGTGATAGTCATTTTTCAATAGAAAATCTAACTATACAGAATGGTAATTCGCGAATTGGTGGTGGAATGTATATTTATAACAACTCAAATCCAATAATAAAAAATGTCACTATTAAAGATAATTTTGCAACTCTAATAGGGACACATATTTTCTGTATAGATAATTGCAATCCTATATTTGAAAATGTAAAGATAATAAGTCTTCCTATTCCTGTTGAAGCTGCGGGAATTTCTTTATATGATAATTGCAGTCCTGTGTTCATTAATTGCAGTATAGAAGACAACAACGATATAATTCATGGAACTGGAGCTATATACTGTAATGGAAACTCCAATCCAATATTGATTAATACTAAGATTATCAACAATAAAGCTCTCGGTGCTAGTGGAATAACAGTTTATAATGGCTCAGAAGATGAGGGACCAATTTTAATAAATTGTACAATATGTAATAACCTACATTGCGAGGATGGGACAATAAGGCAGTCATTTAATACAAATCTTACACTTATAAATTGTATATTAAGAAATTATCCACAAGATGAAATTTATTTTGATGGTCAGGGTGGACCAGACACAGTTACCATTTCTTACACCAATATTGATGGTGGAATAGGTGCAATAAATACCAATAACAACGGTACGGTTAACTGGGGAGAAGGAAATATGGATTCTATCCCACAATTTGTTGGAGGAGACCCTTTCAGTTATGAGTTAACAGAAGGTTCTCCCTGCATAGACGCAGGCACACCAGATACTACTGGTCTAAACTTACCACCAACAGACCTTGCAGGCTATCCAAGAATATACAATGGTAGAATAGATATTGGTGCGTATGAATATCAGGGAAATGCTGTAGAAGAACCAGATACATCATTCATAAACAAATTATATCTTTTTCAGAATAAGCCTAACCCGTTTAGTTCATCTACCACTATAACATTTATTTCTGCAGACTATGAAAGAATAAAGGATTATAAATTGTCTATCTACAATGCAAAAGGACAACTCATAAGAATATATAATGGAAAGAAAAATAACTTCTGGGTTAAGACGGATATAGTGTGGGATGGGACTGATGAGGATGGGAATAAGGTAAGTCCTGGGGTTTATTTTTATAAGTTAAGTTATGGTAAAAATTCTGTGGTGAGTAAGATGATTTTTATGAGGTAGTTCTGCACAATAATTATTTTTATGTTTGTTTCTTATATCTAATTAATGATGAATTAAAATTCTTTACTCATATTTATCAAAAACTTTATCAAAACAATCCTATACGATGGAAGGTAAGCTTTTCTATAAATTTCAGAATGGGAAATATGCGGAAAATTGTTTTGCAGTAGCCATTCTGTAAATTTCTTCCAGATGGAATAACTCAAGAAATGAAGTCCACTATTTGCAAAAATTTGTCCAACCTGACTCCACACTTTTTGCAGTTTTGATTTATTGGGCTTTATTA
>JACNFI010000247.1 GCA_014384665.1 Candidatus Cloacimonadota bacterium | reverse complement strand
CCAAAATAGCAGAAGTTATAAGGTTTTAATGACACTTTAACGCGACACCAGTGAAAAATTATATATGAGAGATTCTTATTTTAGTATTAGTTACCTATAGTTTTTGAAAGAGAACCTTTAATTTTTTCTTAGCTCAAATCAATTTTCTATATTACTCCAAATAAAATCCAAATCCCTTCTTACCATGAAACTTTCCTTCATCCATAATCAACATTCCTCTACAAAATGTCTTACCAATTTTTGCAGAAAATGTCTTGCCTTCAAAGGGGGTATATTTTCCTTTGCAATGTAGATTTTCTCCTTTTATCTCCTGCTTTTCTGTAAGATTGATGATGGCAAAATCTGCATCTGTTCCAATTTCTAAACTTCCTTTTTTAGGATATAATCCATAGAATTCAGCAGCATTTATAGAAAGCAAATCGATCGTCTTTTTCAATGAAATTCTATTTTTCAAATATCCTTCTGAGAAAAGAAAAGTAACCATAAGTTCACAGCCGGGAATTCCTCCGTAATCTGTCCAGATGCTGCCTGTATTCTTCTCTTTTTCTGGAATGCAACCTGCATGGTCTGTTGCAACAAAATTTATAGAGCCTTTTTGCAATCCTTTCCATAAATATTCTCTATCCTTTTGTTTTTTTACAGGAGGCACAGTTTTCAGAATGCTTCCAATCTTTTTGAAATCATCTTGAGTAAATGCCAGAAAGTGAGGGCAGATCTCAGCAGAAATTTTTATGCCTTCTTTTTGTGCCTTTTCAACTGCTTCCAATCCTCTTTTACTACTTATATGAACAATATGGAATTGTGCCCCAGTTTCCTTTGCAACTTTAATCACAGAATTAATTGCAACCAATTCTGCCATATCATCTCTGGTTTTGCAATAACTTTCAATATCATTTTTGCTCCGTGATTGAAAATATTTTCGTCTCTTTTCAATAAGTCCCCTATCTTCAGAATGAACAGCAACGGGCAATCCCAATTTCTTTGCAATTCTTCCAACTGTTTTCAGCTGCTCAATATTCAATGCAGTAAACTTTTCCATTTCTGAAATGAGATATGTTTTGAAACCGATAACACCCATTTCTGCCAGTTCGCTCATATTTTTTTCAATATCTTCCTTGTTAGCAAAAGATGTTCCAGAAATCCCACCCCATAATGCAAAATCTATAACTGCATTTTTCTGTATTGCTTTAAGTTTTGTCTTTAAATTTTTTACATTTGTAACTGGTGGAATACTTGTGCAAGGCATATCAATAACTGTTGTTATGCCACCAAAAGCAGCAGATAATGTGCCTGTATAAAAATCCTCTCTGAACTCAAATCCCGGCTCGTCAAAATGCACATGAGGGTCAACTGCTCCTGGGATTAGAAGATTATAGTTCGCATCAAACTCATCTAGGAATTCGCTAAGAATATGTTTCTTTTTCAAATTGTTCATCACAGAAATGAGTTCAGATGGCTCTGCAGAAAAATCAGAATGGAAAATAATATCTTTGATTTTGACATCAAAGATAACATCCGCGAGAAAAATCTTGTCTTCTTTGTTTGCACAAACAAAGGCATTAACAATTTTCTTCATAACCTACTGAAAACCAGGGAATTACATACACAAAATAGTAATAATCACAACAGAAATATAAGAGAGAACAGCAAAAATTGGTTTTGTTTTATATTTTCTCATAGAATCTATTGAGATGAAATCTATTAAATATGAAAAAGATAAACCTAATATTAATGGAATAAGGAAATTTGGAAATAAGAAATATATCTCCGTTCGTAAACCTATAATTAAAGCCCGAAGATACACAGCAAAGCAAACTATTGAGATAGTTAAAGGAAAAAGAACCCGCTGGGGGAACAGCACCTTTTCTTTATCTTTTTCCAGAAACAAATAAGCAACACCACTGAAAAGCAATCCTTCAGCAATGATAGAAACAAATGGATTGAAAATCATCGGTGTTATAAATGGAATTCCGAGAAATAAACTATCAAACACCTTGAAACTTGCCGCCACAAATGCGATGGCTACTGGCATTTTGCTTCCATCAAATTTCCAACCATAATACATAAAACACATACCAACACTGGCAAGAATTGCACCAGTAAAAGGCAGGCGTATAATATGTAAAACCATTCCCAGTGTGGCTTCAATAAATCCCCAGATGCTTCCTATAATAAGAATGTAAAACAATCTGTTTGTTTTGTTCATCTTAACTCCTTTCTATTAAATTACAAATAACAAATTTCAAATAACAAACAAATTCCAAGCACTAATGTCAAAAATACAAAATAATGATTAAACAAGATTCAAAATCTTGTTTTGAGCTATCTACATAATTTTGATATTAGGATTTTGAACTTGATTTGATATTTGTCCCCAATTGAATTGGGGATTGTCATTTGGAATTTTCATTTATATTTCTTAAGTAATCCTGTTCTTTCATTAAATTCTCGTATCAATTCATCCCAATCTTCGTAAGCGTGAAATTTCTCTTTCCAATAATTATCATCATACCATTGAAGGTTAAGTTCTTCCAATTTTTTACCCTGCTGTTCTATCCATGTAAAATATTTCAGATTGTGCATTCGTTTTTTATCCCAGTAAGAAAGTTCAAGCATATAATCCAGACCGATTCCCATCAAATATCTCTCAAAATCAGCCCCAGCAGTATATTCTGAATATTTTCCATTTTTATCCCTTTCTTCTTTCAGTCTTGATTGATAAAGTTCCATAGAATCTGTTGCAATTGTAAAGATAATATCATTCTCGTTCATCTCATAATACTTTGTCATCTTGATTGCTCCGATAAGATTTGCGATTGATGAGATTCCCAGCAAATCAAGTTTATCAATAATTTCTTGATTAACTCCTTTTTTCTTAAGATATTTTTTTCCTTCTGGTTCATTAAACAATCTCATTAAAAAAATACAGGCATTATCATCAATATCTGCTACCATATCCATATTTTTCATATTGTGAATCCAGGGAACATGCTTGTCTCCAATTCCCTCTATTCTGTGTCCGCCATAACCATTAAGAAGCAAAGTTGGACATTGTAGAGCTTCACCAGCACATACCTTTATTGTTGGAAATTTTTCTCTTAGATAATCAGCACAACCCAGAGTTCCAGCAGAACCCTGTGTGAGAAATATCGCTTTGAGATTTTGAGCTTCTTTTTTTTCAGAAAGATACACTTGTTCAATTGCACTACCTGTTACAGCATAATGCCAGACCGCATTGCCAAATTCTTCAAATTGGTTAAGCACGACAATTTCATCACCTCGTTTAGCTTTCAGCTCTTTTGTTTTATCATAAACTTCTTTTACATTACTTTCACAGCCGGGTGTAGCAAAAATCTCGGCACCAACTTTTTCTAACCATTCAAATCTTTCTTTTGACATTCCTTCTGGAAGAATTGCAATAGATGGACAGGCAAGAAGGTATGAATCATACGCACCACCACGACAGTAATTCCCTGTTGAAGGCCAAAGAGCTTTTTGTCGGGTGGGATCAAACTCACCCCTTATCAATTTCTCAACAAGTGGACCAAATGTTGCACCAACCTTATGTGAACCTGTTGGAAAGAATTTTCCTATTAACATCAATATTCTTGCTTTCACACCAGATAGTTCATGAGGAATTTCAATATAATTTACATCGCTAAAATTTCCACCAAATTTAACAGGTTGATTTTTCCAGGTGATTCTAAAAAGATTTCTGGAATTCAAATCCCACAATCCAATTTCTTTGAGTTCATCGCGAATTCCCAAAGGAATCTTATCTGGATTTATCATCTCATCGTAAGTTGGAAGGATAATATCTCGTTCACGACATCGTTTGATTGTGTTTTCCAAAACACTCTTATCTTCTACCTGCCATTTAACATTCCGTTTATTTGGCATCTAATTGCTCCTTATCTCATATCAAATGTGGTAATTGTAATTCAATGAATTTAATAACTAATCCTATATTTAAGTTTTGCAAAGTCAATATTTTTGGACAATATCTATATTCGTAATTTTATTAGTAACCCCAAAATCATACACATTGTATTTATCAATTGAGAGTTATATTTTCAATAGTATCAATCATCGCAATACAAGAGTGTTTGGAGGGCATATTGCCTATGAATGTAAAATGTTAAATGGTACACCCACAGGGACTCGAACCCGGAACCTACTGATTAAGAGTCAGTTGCTCTACCCGTTGAGCTATGGGTGCACCCAATGAAATTCAAAAGTAAAAATTAAAAATATAAAATTCTATCTTATAAGAAGAAGTTTTCTTACTTGACTTGTATATTTTTCTGTTGATAATTTATATAAATATATCCCATTTGAAACATAATTTCCTTTTTCATCTTTACCATCCCACACAATTTTAGTCATTGGACATTGGTCGTTTGTCATTGGTAATGTCTTTATAAGCTGACCTTTTATATTATAAATTTTTATTTGTGTGTTTTCGTGTGATTTCGTGGCTAAATGAAATGAAATTATGGTCGAATAACTGAATGGATTTGGATAATTCTGGTATAAAACGAACCCATTGCAAAAGTCCAAATCTTGTCCAACAGCAGTTATTATATTATCGCTATAATTTCCTGTTCGTTGAATATTCCCTCTATACATTGGCCAGGGAGATATACCTTTTTGAACTTTATAATCCCACACAATTATACTTGAGATAGAGCCAGAAATGATTTCAAAATCACCATCTCCATCAAAATCTTCAATTGCTAATGGAGAATTTATTGTATAGTTACTTATAATTGGAAATTCTGCAAGTAATTCACCGGCAAGTGTGTAGCAAAATATATTACCATTAGTAGTGGATGAAAGGATTTCAATTTCCCCATCACCATTTATATCAACTGCAGTTGGACTGTTTTTTGAAGCAGCACACATTTCTTGTGGCCAACCTTGAAAAGCAAAACCATCTTCATCCAATATATCTAATGTTCCTGATAAGGTATTATACACAAGAGCATACAAATCATCCGCATAAGAGAAACTTATCATTGAAGAGAAAATATTTGAGGAAATATCTTTAATATATTGTATTTCGCCAAAACCATTAATAACATAAATTTTGTTATTATAACTACTAAATGCAATATTATTATCAAAGATGATTGGGGAAGAACATATTTGTGCACCGGTTTCTACTGGGAAACCATTTAACACACTTCCACTTTCACTGAAAGCATATAGTAAGCCATCCGCTGTACCACAAATAATATCTTTTATTCCATCACCATCAATATCGCCCACTGCGGCATCAGAACAGATTGTTGCTCCTATATTGTAAGGAAAATTTGGATAGTTATCTCCCCCACT
The DNA here is from genome assembly GCA_014384665.1 of Candidatus Cloacimonadota bacterium. Classification (GTDB taxonomy): domain Bacteria; phylum Cloacimonadota; class Cloacimonadia; order JGIOTU-2; family JGIOTU-2; genus JACNFI01. The sequence goes on along the minus strand of JACNFI010000247.1, from coordinate 12,734 downwards.
AATCACAACATATAATTTTCCATCCAAGGACGGTGCAATAATTTCAAGATTCTGGTCATCATTAAGGTCAGCAAGACATGGGGTGCAAATCATTTGTTCTTCAGATTGATATTCAAAAATTATTGCTCCATTTTTATCAAGAGCATATATATTACCATCTTGAGTAACAATAACAATTTCATATTCGTCATCATTGTTAATATCACCAACAGCTAAAGAAGCCCATACTTCTTTGTTAAGCTCAATTGGAAAACCATCAGAAATACTTGCATCTGATTCAATTGAATAAATATTTCCTAAGCGGTCAACAACTATCATTTCTTTTTCATCATCATTATCCAAATCAACTATTATAGGAGAACATTTAATCTCACAACCGAGATATACAGGCCAATTATTCTGCATTAAAGAAATATCAATGCTTCTATAATATGTCTTCTCAAAAGGGTAAGCAGACTGGGAATTGGCTGTAACATAAAGTTTATAATGTAAATCATTGCATCCACAGTCATCTGAAACATGAAATATTATTGGGTCATCAATATTTGTTGATATTCCACCGGGAAAAATATCACCAAACTCACTTACACTATCTATTATAGAGATTTCATTACCTTCGTATTGCATTGTTACAGTAACATCATAAGCAGGTTGCCAATCAGGAAGATTTTCTAAATGAATAATCAATATTATATCTTCACCGGGATTAACGATACCATCCCCATCTCCTAAGTCATCATTAAAAAGGATTTGACTGGGTTCTAAATATGGAAATTCTCCATCCAAAACAATAATCTCACATTCCGGGTCTCCAAACAAGATGAGTTCATAATAACACCACCGCATCCAAGGGTTATCAACATAGTCAATAAGAGCTGTCTTTGAATAATTATTGCAATCACCCAATTTTTTTATATCTTGTTCAAAAAGACCATCAAAAAAAGTTCTATCAAACTGTTGAGAAGGTCCTTCAAGAGAACCAGGCATATACCATCCATAACGAGTATTTCCGATAAAAGCCATTGGTCCATTTTCTGCGATAATTAACCTTTCAGCAACTGCTTCTCCACTATGACTTGTTGGTTCATCAAAAGCTGCAGGCAAACAACCTTGAGTATATATTAGACCATATTCATCATTAATAAATTGGTCAGCAGTTGATGGACTAATTCCCATCAAAATCCAATAATTAGCATGTCCCATGTGATTCATAATACCAACGCCATCATTTATCATATTCGCAACTGCTTGACTGGAATAAGTTCCATCCCGTTGATATAGAGTATAGAAATGGTAGTTTTCTTCAGGAATACGAGATAAAATATCATCTTTATAATCACCTCCCCAGGTAACTGGATTCCAATTGAGATTTTCACCAACCATACAAGCCTTCTCCAATGCAGGTTTGGGATTATCTGAATAATCAATAATTTTATTTATTGCATTAATGAAGTTAATCTCAATATCACCAGGTATTCTGCCAATAGAAACTTCTGGTATAAAGTCGGGTTCATCTTGCATTTCACCATAAAGGTCATCTCCATCAGCATTCCAATCGCCATCCAAAGCAGAAAAATATAAATCAGAAGGTATATTACCAATCGTTCCGCCAGCATTTACATAAAAATATCTTAATGGCACTATTTCATCATCACCACCTAATAGAACATATTCAAGCGGATAATCTGATGAACTCCACATAGAATATGCTACTAATATAAAATTTCTAATTTTTGCCGCATTATCTTCTCCAGTATAATTTTCGTAAATATCCTCAGTTGTAAATATTGCTGAATTTAAACCATTGTCATTTTTCCAATCTTTAAAGGTCTCAAATGTGCTTACAAAATTTGATGATGTAATAATAATATAATCATGCGGGTCATCGGGGTCAATTATATCATCTCTAAAGTAGGTGTTTTTTTCTTTTCCATAATAGGAGCTGATTTCCTCCTGATTTTCTACAAAATTTGATAATCTTTTATAGATTGAATTAGAATTACAAAGCATTTTTGACTGATAATCTGCAAGTTTAGAATCAAATTCAGTGATAACATTCAATTCCCAATTAGCTGCATATTCAAGGATTTCAGATTTGGGTAAATATCTTATTGGAAAAATGTTAATAATTGCAATACTATGACCAGCCATAATATCTGTTCTAACATTTTCATATTCAAATGCAGGATAGGGAGTTGCAGAAGAATAAATCTTATCATTCTTTTTTGTTGGAGAAACTGGGTCTGAATTAATTGTATGAGGAGTTTGAGCAAATTCAATATATACATCCTTTTCAACTATAATCCATTCGGAATGTGTAACTATAATATCAATTATCTCCCCTCCATAAGGCAACAAAATTTTTGCTGTATAAAAGGGTATAACTGGTTCACCAGGTGTTGTGGTCTTGCTTTTAAGCTCTGTCTTAATCTGGTTTAGTTGTATTTCGGGTGGTTCAAAGCTGAATGAAAATGTTTGTTCTTCTGCTGTTAAAATCGCTGTTGATAAAACTGCTAAACTAGTAATGATAATAAAAATCTTTTTCATAATATATGCTCCTGTTTTTTTGTTAAAATTCCAAGTACTTAAATATTTTTGTCAAACTTATTGTTATTAGTTATTCCTTTTTTTATAAGGTGAAGATAATCATATTTGTCTATATTGTTTAGGAGTTAATTGAATCATAATTTTTTTAATAAATAATGAGTCTACTATAAAAAGTTCTTAACCGCGAATGAACGCGAATAAACGCAAATTTTGTCCGAAGGATCTCCGCCTGAGGCGGATCTGCCTGTGGTATGATGCCTTTGGCATGAAATGTGATATTACAAAAATTGCGGACCACCTAATACACTACCTATAGGCGAATTAGTGTCATAGAAGCCCATAGTTTCATCCCCGATCTAATCGGGGAGTGGGCAACATTTAAAAAACACAATTTTAACCCCTTTAGGGTGTTTTAGAGTGGACTCAATAATGAAATGAAAAAATAAATTAGTGGACAAAAAAGTATCGTTAGATAATTCTTTAATCAAAGAATATGAAAGGAGATAACATGAATGAAAACGAAATTTACAAAGATGCAAAAAAAAGAGTAGCAGAAATAAGAGGTTTTTATGGGCATGTATTTGTTTATGTAATTGTAAATCTTGGATTATTCATAATAAATATTCTTGCTACACCTCATCATCTCTGGTTTTATTGGCCTCTTCTGGGTTGGGGAATTGGATTGTTTGCACATGGATTTAGTATATTTGGTTTACATGGAATATTTGGAAAAGATTGGGAAGAAAGGAAAATTAAAGAGATGATGAATAAAGAGAAAAATAAGGAAAAATAAAAAACAATTGAAGATAAATTAAGGGAGTGTAATAAAACAACACATTTAAATCTAACCCCGATGTATCGGGGACTGCCTAATAGTAAGATATGAAAAACAAATATACAACTTTACCCCGTGTAATAGCTTGGGTAATAGCGAAGTATTTTTATATAAATCATCCCAGGCATTTTAACATTATTACATTTTTCAAGCGTTTTATTACACGGGGTGAATTCTATTACACCCCCTAAGTGTGATAATTTATTATTAATGGTTTTTAACAAAATGAATTTGAGCAGTTTTGAGATGTTTAAATTCATTAAAATATTTTGATAAAGAATTTAAAATGAGGATTGAAGCAAAATATTCAAACATAGCAAAATAGACACTGGATTTGAAAATGAGAAATAAAGTTGTACAAGATTAAAACAGAAATACTCACAAAACTGTGAATAAAGTTGCTATATATCATTACTACTAACTGGCATTCAGGAAATAACTTGCTGATTCACCATCTGGTGGATGATATTTATCCTTTTCTTTGCATCCACCAAGAATTATTAATACCTTTACGAGATAGGGAACTAAAAAATTATGTGAACATGACTGAAATTGATATAATAATATTGACAAAAATTTTATCATTCATAATTATAAATTTGACAATCCCTTAGTTTTATTATTTAAGACTAAAGGAAATAAAAAATATTTTAGAAGGGAAATTTTATGCGTAAAGTATTACTATTTATATTAATTCTTTATATCTCAATCCCAATTGTTGCACAAGATTCAAAGATGGAAAATGATTCATTACAAATTGAGATGATTGACCCTTTTCAAGAGAATGCGGGTGACTTCCTGAATACTGATATAAGACATTATCAAAGGAAAGCTTTTGATGAATATCAAAAAGGAAACTATAAGAAATCTGCTCAATATTATCTTGCACTTTTAAAATTCAATATTCATGATGCAAATTCAATATACAATCTTGCTTGTTGTTACGGATTATTAGGTAAAGATGAACTTGCAGGGAAATATCTCACAAGAGCAGTAAACGCAGGATTTGATAACTTCAAACATATTATGAAGGATCCTGATTTTGATAATGTACGAGGAAAAGATTATTTTGACAACACTCTTGATAGTATTGCATCTAATATTAAAGAAAAGGGAAAATTATTGGGTGAAGTAGTTTACACCAAGTTCCCAATGTTCTTAAAATACCGATTAAATATACCTGAAGATTATGACCCAAATAAAAGTTATCCAATTATTATTGGATTGCATGGATATGGAAGCTCTCTTGATAGATTTATGAAATTATGGAAAGATTTTAGCGAATCAGGATGTATTTATGTGGTTCCACAAGCTCCATACCCTTTCAATATTGGGAAAGAAATTGGCTATAGCTGGAATTTAAGGGTTGATGATGAAGAAATTTCAAAAAAAACAAAAGAGATGAGCGAACAATACATTGTAGATATTGTTCAAGAATTGTCTGAAAAATATAATACAGAAAATTTTTATCTGTTAGGTTTTTCTCAGGGAGCACATTTCACTTATAATATTGGAATAAAATATTCACATCTTTTTAAAGGGATAGCTCCTATTGGGGGTTGGATAGAAGAAGATTGGTTAAATGAAGAATCTCTGAAAACAGCAAATGAACTACCAATATTTATCGCTCATAGCAAGGAAGATAAAGTTGTTAAATACGAAAATGCAAAAAAAACAAAAGACCTTCTTAAAAAATACGGTTATAATATCACTTTTGTCGAGTTTGAAGGAGGACATACTGTTCCTGCTGAAGTAACAAAACAAGTAATTGAATGGTTACAAAATTAGGTAGAATGGGTATTTAACATCCATATAATTTACAGAATTGTATTTTTTAATATTGGTAAAACCAATAAACAAAAAAAGGAAAGGAGACAACAAATGAAATACGCAAAATTGTTAATTATTGGAATGTGTATCTTATTATTATCATGCACATTTTTAGGGGTATCTACCAAACAAAAAGTACTACCAACTGAAGAACAAATTCCAGTTAAGATTGTAAAAAAAGAAGCTATGACAATTGTTGGTATGCAAATTAGGACTTCTCTTGGGGATAATAAAGTTCCCAAATTATGGATGAAATTCAGTCCTCGTGAAAATGAAATTAAGCATGTAATAAACCCTTCTAATTTTTGGGGAGTATCCTTTGATTATGAATATAAAAAGGGTGATACAGAATTTTCCCACATTGTTGGAAGGGAAGTTACGAGCACAGATGATATACCAGATGGTATGACATTCATTGAAATCCCGGTAAGCACCTATGCAGTATTTACTCACAAAGGCTCATTAGATTCTTTAGGTAAAACATATAATTACATATTTTCACAATGGATCCCACAAAACAAATATAAATATGATGAGTCTGCTCCTCAACTTGAATTATATGATGAACGATTTCAATATGGTCTCCCTGATTCTGAAATGGATATTTATGTTCCAATAATTGAACCAATAGAACAGTAATTATATATTAAAGTGAGTAATAAACATTGGAGGAGAACTCACCAAAAAGAAAATAAAGATATAAATCATATATTCAAAATCAACTATAAGATTAACTACTTAGTGCTTGTCATTAAAGTCTTATTTTTCGACCCGTAAGGAACAAAATTAAATAAGATCATAAAATGAATCCTTGCCTAAGTGTGGACAGTATTTGTGAACGAGCTTTTTTAAATTTGATGAACATTCTAAACTAATCCAACCATCAACTCTTCCCCTAAAACAATATCTTTCAACTTCATATATTCTTTCTTCTTTATCTATTAGAACAAATCTCATCATCGGGCTATATGTAATATGATTTGTTAAAAATTCTATTATTCCCCCCTGTTTATTTTTGAATATAGGAATTTTTAATAAATCCTCCAAATCCTTTTCATCACGATCTGGCAAAAATATAGTAATAATATTTCTCTTTATATCAATTTTGAAATTTTTAAGAGAAGAATATTGTCTGATTCCATTATTAATTATTTTCAATTCTTCCTCTGTAACCAATCTTGGTTGTATTCTTCTTAAAAATACCTGAGCATTGGGATTTTCATATATTTCATAACCTTCTGGAATTTCATTTACTAATTTTCCTTCCTTTCTTTTTGAAAAGAAATATTTCAAATTACCCTTTTTAGTCTTAACTTCATGGAGGTAATATTTATCTTTTTTTCTATTGATGTATGTAATAGACATATTTTTATTCTCTATTTACTTTTTCTATACTTATGCTCAGTGTGATTTTTTCTAACTGCTCTGCGGATAACCCGTGACCTGGCAGCATATATTATGCAGATTGTTAAGTTTACTCGCTTTTAGACAGCCCGGATGTATGAATAACATATTTTTAACGGAATGATTAAATTTTATAATGTTGAACTGTTCAGTATATCTTCATAAAAACTTTATTATATTTGACCTTATAATAATTCAATAAAATTCAACAAATTAGTATATCATTCAACAAACATTGCATCATTCTTTTGTCTAAAATTTTAAAAGTGATTTTCCTATTTCTTTATATCCTTTTTCATTTTATATTTTTCTTATTGAATATGTAAATTCCTGTCAACCTTTTCACACTTATTTGTAAAGGAATATAAGTCTTGACTAATTTTTTTCATTTTCATATATGAGTCCACTCTAAAAACCCCTAAAGGGGTTAAAATTGTGTTTTTTAAATGTTGCCCACAGTTGAAACTGTGGGCTTCTATGACACTAATTCGCCTATAGATAGTGTATTAGGTGGTCCGCAATTTTTGTAATATCACATTCAAAATTTGCGTTTATTCGCGTTCATTCGCGGTTAAGGACTTTTTATAGTAGACTCATATATTTATATTTTAAAGTAAATTGGTCTATTGGAGAATATTATGCCTTCAAACAAAAAATATTTTATCTGTATAATTTTCATATTATTATTAATAAGTAATCTTGCTTGCGCTCAAGATAGTGAAACAAAATATAAAAAGGAACGAGACTGGATGGTTAAAATCCAGATAGAAAATAGAGGAATAAAAGATACGACGGTTCTCTCAGCTATGAAAGATGTTCCCAGACATATTTTTGTGCCTAAACTATATCGTATGTTTTCTTATGAAGACCGACCTTTGCCAATTGGATATGGTCAGACTATTTCTCAACCTTATATTGTCGCTTTGATGACTGAACTATTAAAACTAAACAAGGATTCAAAAGCACTGGAAGTAGGAACTGGCTCGGGCTATCAGGCTGCGATTTTGTCAAAAATAGCAAAAAAAGTTTATACAATAGAAATAATTGAAGAACTGCATATTAAAACAAACAAAGTATTAGAAAAAGCAGGATATGATACTATCAAGACAAAGTTTGGAGATGGGTACTATGGTTGGGAAGAATGTGCTCCTTATGATGCAATAATAGTAACCTGTGCCGCGGAATTTGTCCCACCACCGCTTATTAAACAGCTTAAAATTGGTGGAATAATGTGCATCCCTGTTGGACCTCCTTTTAGAGTTCAAAATCTTCTTGTGATAACAAAGAAAAGTGAAGAACTACTTGAAACAAAGGTAATCACTCAAGTGAGATTTGTTCCGCTTATAAGAAAATAAAGGATATTCATTATAAATAATACATTCTGCAAAATAGATAATTTTACTTCATTTCTGGCTACAGCTTGCCTGCCTCGGCTTGGCTGAGCCAAGACGGACTCCGCCAAGACAAGTGTCATTCCCGTGTAAACGGGAATCCATTTAAATACTTGTCCTCACGAAAGTGGGGAAAGGATATTGGATTCCGTATCAGGTACGGAATGATAAAAAAAGGGTATTTTGCAGAACGCATATTGTAAATAAAACAAGGAGATAATTAAAATGTGTGAAGAAAATAAAAACAATTGTTCCTAACCTGTCTCGGCTTGGTGCCGAGCCAGGACGGGCAGGATTTGATCCCCGCTTTCGCGGGGACTGTTTATTAAAACACCATTACAAATGGTGTTAGGATCGTTTCGATGCCTTGTGGTTAGAAAGAATTTTCAAGGGAAAAAGGAGATAACTAAAATGAATGAAGAAAATAAAAACTTAATCGCATATTGTGGTCTTTATTGTGGAGATTGCTTTGCTCACAAAGGAAAGGTTGCTGACCTGGCAAGAGACCTTAGAAAAGAGTTAAGACAATCTAAGTTTGATAAGACTGCGGAATCTTTATCTGCTTTCTCATTTTTTAAGGTTTACAAAAACTACCCAAAATGTTATGAAGTATTGGGTGCATTAGTAAAATTACGATGTAAAAAAGCCTGCAAAGGTGGAGGTGGTCCGCCTTTCTGTAAGATAAGAAAATGCTGTCAGAAAAAAGGAATTGAAGGATGTTGGGAATGTGACGAATTTGAAACATGTGAAAAACTGGACTTCTTGAAGGCAAATCATGGTGATGCTCATATAAAAAATCTAAGAAAAATTAAGAAAAAAGGGGTTGATGAATTTCTTAAGGGAACGAAATATTGGTATGTAAAAAGTACCTAACATGGAAAAACCAATAGGAAGAGAAGAGATTGAATTATCAGTAATTACTATAGTTAGATTTGTATCACTTTTTAATATGATTTATTTAAAATAGTGTAAAATCTAAATAATAATTTACCATACAATTTACACAGAAAGTGAAAAAATCAAAATAAATGTTATTAACTCACCCTTAAATCCCCTCCCATTAGATGGGATTTTATCCGACCATAAATATGCTTGACAAAAATCCCCTCTTGAGAGGGGTGACAACTTTAGTTGTCGGGGTGTGTTTGGTTATTTGCATATAAACCCCAGCCGATGTGCATTTCTTAATAAAATAGGAATTATCCACTATGGTAATGAGCACAAAATTTATCCTGTCGATTGCATCCCATTGGTATAAAAACCCAAACGGAATTAAAAAAAAATCTACGGAGTTTATTCAATCAGTAGTATTTTTTACTTCATTTACAATTCTTTGCTACGAGATAATACTTACAAGAATATTTGCTATTACCCAATGGCAAAATCTTGCCGCATTTATAATAAGTCTGGCATTACTGGGTTTTGGAGCAAGCGGAACTGCCATCGCACTTTTAAAAAATCAGATTGACAAACATTTCAATGGTTTTGTTTTAACTGCTCTTTTTCTTTATCCCCTTTCAATGTGCCTGGGATTTATTTTATATTGCAAAACTCCATTTAATCCATTTGAAATTGGAATAGACAATCGTCAATTATACTACTTTTTACAATATTTTATTGCAATGGGAATTCCCTTCTTTTTTGGAGCAACAGTGATAGGGATTGCTTTAACAAGATTTCCCATTGGGAAAACCTATTTTTCTAATTTGATTGGTTCAGGAGTGGGTGCAATTTTTGTGGTGGCAGTTTCCTACCTGCTTCATCCATATTCAATACTTATCGGAATTACAATTATTTCCTTTTTGACAGCAACACTTTTTTCTTCAAATCTCAATAAAACGAAATTCATAGCATTCCTTATCCTTTCAGCAGTATTAGTAGGGGTCTTTTCTCTATCAGTTAATTATTTACATTTGAAAAAAATATCCCAATATAAGTCCATCTCAAAAACATTGAATCTTCCAAATGCAGTAATTGAAAAAGAAAGATACTCTCCTCTCGGACTTGTTCAGGTGGTTGAAGCAGAAGGATTGCGTTCAACAGTTGGGCTTAGTTTGGTGTCTCCCTATGAAGTTCCAGTACAAAAAGGAATATTTTTTGATGGTGAAGCAATGAGTGCAATCACTCCTTTTGATGGAGAAAAGAAAGATATAAAATATCTTAATTATATCCCATCTGCGTTGCCTTACAATTTATTAGAAGATTCTGAAAAAGAGAAAGTGCTCATTGTTGGAGTTGGCGGAGGTGAGGGAATATTAAAAGCGTGGTTGCATGATTTTAAAAACATTTCAGGATTGGAATTGAATGGAAAAGTTGTAAAACTGATGAAAGATGATTATTCAACTTATTCAGGAAATATTTACAACCATCCAAGAGTAACTATTATAAATAAAGAAGCACGGGGTTTTATTCAATCAACAAACACAAAATACAACCTGATAGAAATTTCAATGTTAGATACTTATAACACAGCAGCATCAGGTATCTATGCACTTAATGAGACCAACCTTTATACTGTTGAGTCAATACGAGAATTTTTTCTGCACCTAAAAGAAAATGGTCTCTTGGCTATCACAAGATGGGTTGTTAATCCTCCAAGAGATAATCTCAAGATGCTCAATATCTGTATTCAAGCATTAAAGAGCTTAAACATAAAAGATATTAGCAAGCATATTATCTATATCAGAACCATTCAGGCAGCAACATTAATTATATCAAAAGCCCCCATTTCTGAAGAAATGATAAATAAAACAAAAGAATTCTGTAAAACAAGACTCTTTGATATTATTTATTATGATGGCATAAAAGAGAATGAAGTAAACAGATTTGTAAAACTTGATACACCAATCTATTATTTAGCTGCAAAAAATTTACTATCTGAGAATGCATCTGACTTTGAAGACGAATATGATTTTGATATTAAACCAGCAAACGATAATAGACCGTATTTTTATAACTTTTTCAAATATAAAACACTAAAATACATTTTAAAATACGGCACTGATAAAATACCCTTTACAGAATGGGGATATTTGACCTTAATTCTTCTTCTTATTCCAGTTATAATTATAAGCTTCGTATTTGTAGTAGTTCCTTTGCTGTTTCTGAAGAAAGGGAAAAGAGGTTTAAATATAAAGATACTCCTTTTTTTCGGATTAATCGGGATAGGATTTTTCTTTATAGAGATGCCACTTATACAAAAATTGATTTTATTCCTATCTCATCCTACTTATTCATTGAGTGTGATAATTTCCAGCTTGCTTGTTTTTTCAGGAATCGGGAGTTACTTTTCTGATAAAATATTTAATGCTGAAAAGAGAATTTTATATTCTTCTCTGATAATTGCTTCAATAATAATTCTGTATCTTATAGTTTTTGATATTATTCTGCCTGTTTTTATGAATGCGAATGTGATAATAAAAATATTGGTTACAATAATTTTGCTTGCACCTTTAGGATTTTTTATGGGAATTCCTTTCCCGCAAGGACTATCAAAGATTAAAAGAATAGAAAGTTTCAAGGTGCCATGGGCTTGGGGAATAAATGGATTTTTTTCAGTAATAAGTACAATTCTTGCTACTTTATTTGCGATTCTTTTTGGGTTTAGAGTTGTATTTATTCTTGCGATAGTATGTTATCTTGGGGCGGGGATTGTTTCGCTAAAATTAAAGAAAGTATAAATTAATTTGGATAGATATTTTTTAAAAATTTCTAAATAAATTTCTCCCACAAAATCTTTTGTGCAGGAAGATGAACTGTAATCAACTCTGTAAATCCAATTACATTATGTTCAGATAAAAAGTTTTTCTCTTTTTCTTCATCAAAGACCACCAAATTGATATTATGTTTTTTCATTTCATGGATTTTTGCTTTTGCAATATTTTCTTCTTGCGTTGCTATATAAATTTTTCCTGCATTGATTGAAGATAACTCTCCTATTACCTGTCGCCATCTTTCTCGTAGGGTTCTCTTTACAGAAATAATTAAACATACAGTTCTGTTTTTACTAAATACTTCCTCACTTGGAAAGAGATAATCTACCCTTCCATTTAATGTTGTTTGCATATCATAAGGATAATTTATTTTACTAAACAAGAATCTTAAATGATTTTCAAAACTCCCACCAGCTCGTGTTTTTCTTGATTGACTTATACCTAGAAATACCTTCCAAAAATCATCATAATATTGGTCAAAAAAACCTAAGAAAGACTTTTGAGAGTTATCTTTGGGAAATTTGAATAATTTTCTTTGGAAGGCTTCCTCAAATATTTTAATTGTACATTTTTTCTCGTATTCTTTATACAAATCAAATTCATTATTTAATAACTCTCGCAAATATGAATTAAAATTCTTTTCAACATTCTTTATTATTAACTTCTCCTGAGCAAATTCGGCTAACTGCTTTCCAGATGGCATAAAATTTTGTCTTATCGCTTTTTGGAACTCCTGAAAATCATTACACATATTAATCCGAGCGTTTAATAGTAGACACTGGATTCCCGCTTTCGCGGGAATGACAGTTAAGTAGTGGTTTATTCTTTATGTGAAAATATCTACAATAAAGTGAACTCATTAATATCTACTTCCTTTCAAAAATAATTATAAATTCTTCAAGCATAGTACTAACAGTTTGTCCAACAATATTTGTAGGGCTATTTTTTGCTGGCATTCTCTTATTTGGAATTTCTCTTATAATGGTTTTGTGATGCAAAAAATTATTTCTGCAC
>JACNFI010000246.1 GCA_014384665.1 Candidatus Cloacimonadota bacterium | reverse complement strand
CACTTATGATTAGATTTTAAAGATTCTCAGATATCTATTTTAAGTGCGAAAACAAATGCTGAATTTATTCTGGGTGAACTTTTGCAAACCCAGTAAACCTGATACAACTAAAGTAGAATTCCAGGTTTGCAAAGTATTAGTATCCTCGTAAACAGGATGAATTGCTTGACAGATTTATTAAAAAAATACTAATTCATATTAGAAGCATTCAGCAAGAAAGCCAAATAAATGGATATTAATAATATTATTGAATCTATACGCGCTAACAGAATACGGATTACCGATCATGCTGATGAAGAAGCTCAAGTGGATAAACTTTCTTTTGAAGAAATTTTCTTTTCAGTAATCCAAGGAAAAATTATAGAAGATTATCCAAAGGATAAACCATATCCAAGCTGTCTTATTTTTGGACAGAATTTTCGTGGAGAACCTATCCATAGTGTATGGGCATATAATGAAGAAAATAAATGGTCTGTTCTGATTACTGTTTATAGACCTGACCCAAACAAGTGGATGAATTGGCAGAAAAGGAGGAAATAATATGATGCCTTTTAATAAATGTCCAGTATGTGGAAGAGAGTTAATTAAGAAAGAGGTTGAGAAATTGCTTCGCGGTGGTAATAATGTTGGAGTGATTAAGGTTAATGCTGAGGTTTGCCTTCATTGTGGTGAACGACTTTATTCTCAGGAAACAGTTAAGCTGTTTGAGGAAATAAGAATAAGATTAGAAAGACAAGAAGTAAAAAACTATAAACGACTGGGTCTCTCATTTAGAGTAGCATAAGGAGAATGTTATATTATTGTATTTAATAATTATACGGGCTGAAAAATATTTATCTATATCAAGGATTAAATATTCTCGTCTTTTTTATTTTAGGCTCTCTTTCAAAAACTATAGGTATAGAAACTTAATATTAAATCTTCAGTTTTCAAAAATAATCTATTCGGAGTGCGAAAACGAACCCCGTCCCCGATTCAATCGGGGATTCGGGGTAAACTTTTCGCAAGTGCTACAAGGCTGAAAGCCCGTTCTCCGTAGTCCCGAAAGCATTCGGGACGAAGGGTGAAAAGGATAAATTCTTTCTCCCGATATATCGGATTGGCGTCAACTTAACGATAATAAATTTAGATATATTTTCTTTGGAAAGCCTTAAAAGGCTTAATATTAGCCCTTTATATATGATCCCAGCCATAACCCAGTGAAATATTCCTTACAGAATTTCACGGGTTAAAAATGGCTGGGCTACGGATTTTTTTCTGCCAATTTCAGTAGCCCAGTGCTTTAGCGCTGGGGATAGATAAATAAAGCCCCCTCCTAGGGGTTTTAGCCCCTGTATTTTGCAGCAAATTCTCCTTAAGTTGAGGCCTATGCGATATATCGGGAGAACTCGTTTTAGCACTCCTTTATAAAAAATTCTATATGAGAGATTCTTATTAGTTACCTATACATTTTGAAAGAGAACCATTTTTTAAAACTTGACTAAGCAAAATTTATTACATATAAATTAACTCAAGTTTCGCACTTGAGAATTTATTAAAAATTTATAATATATTATTAAGGTTGGAAACCATATCCTTTCACATATTTTTCATTTAGATTATTCATTAAGGAGTGCTGAAACGAGTTCCGCCCCCGATTGAATCGGGGATTCGGAACGAACTTTCAGCATAATAGCAATTGCGAAAAGTTCATTCCGATAAATCGGAATTCGTTTTCGCACTCCGAATAGATATCTGAAAAAAAAGAAAATTTAGTATTAAGTTTCTCTAATGATAGTTTTCGAAAGATTAATGAATTTATTGTATTTAGCATTATATCAAAAAGATACAATATTATACCAAAAGCTAAACGCTATTATTAATCAGCGTTCCTTCAACTGCGAAACTTGAGTTAATTAATTTATGAAAATTAAGAAATCATACCAGATTAAATCGGGTACTGCACTCGCTTTATTCTCTGGTGGATTAGATAGCATATTGGCGGTAAGAATTATCCAAAAACTTGGAATAACGATTATCCCGGTTTGTTTTTCATCACCTTTTTTTGATTGCAAAAAAGCAAAAATTTCTTCAGAAATATTAGATTTAGAATTGCAAACTTATGAACTTGGTGAAGAGTATTTAAACATAATAAAGAATCCTAAATATGGATATGGAAAACATCTTAATCCTTGTATTGACTGTCATGCATTTATGTATCGCAAGTTAGGTGAAATGATGTCAGCATTTAAATCAGATTTTTTAATTTCTGGTGAAGTGTTAGGGCAGAGACCAAAATCACAATCCATAACTGGATTGAATACTGTTGCTAAGCATTGTGGATATAAAAATATTATTGTTAGACCTCTTTGCCAGAAACTTCTTCAAGATACAAAACCAATTCGTGAAGGTTGGATTAATAAAGATGAATTATACGATATTCAAGGTAAAAGTAGAAAAAGACAGATTGAACTGGCAAAAGAATTTAAGATTACTAATTACCCATCTCCAGCTGGAGGGTGTTTGCTAACTGATGAAGGTTATTGTAAAAAATTGAATGATTTAATAATTTATGATATGTTTTCATTGAAATATATAAAATTTCTCAATGTTGGACGACATTTTCGTGTTTCTGAAAATACAAAATTTATTTTAGGACGCAAAAAGATTGACAATGATAAACTCCAGGAGCTAATTACTGATGATTTATTCACTATAAGAGCAGTAAATTTTCCAGGACCTTTAGGAGTAATTAATTATAATAGTAAAGTAAATATTGAGGAAGTTGAATTATGCGCTAAAATTCTTTTAAGATACATTACGAAAATAAAGGATAGGACAAAAGTAAGAATTAGTATTGGAAATAAGCAAAACAGAATAATTGAAGAAAAAAAAATAGAGGCTGGATTAGAGAAAAATTATTTGATAAATTAATTGTTGCAATAAAAATTTGAAGCTACATTTTGTTTAAGATATTATCAAAAATATTTCATTTTTTTTTAAATATATCAAAAAAAATTTGACAAAAAATATTATAAATATTTTATTTGTAATTATAGAAATCCAAACAAGAATATAAGATGAACCGACTAAAAGATTTATTAAAAGATTTGTTAAAACAAAATTTGTAATTGAGTTCTATGAGAATAACATTCTTTTCTATTTTCTGTAATTAGGAAGATTATGGTTAAGTAAACTATATTGAAATTTTACACATTTATGGTTTTATAGGTAAAATTTTCGTTTTTTCCGCCATATGTGGATCTGCCTTTGGAATGATATGCAAAATAATTTAAACCACAAAGCGCACAAAGAAGGCACAAAGCACACAGAGGATTTAAAAAATATGACAGAGAATGAAATTGCCCATAAAATTATTGGACTTGCTATAGAAGTCCATAAAGCTTTAGGTCCTGGACTGTTGGAATCAGCTTATAAAGAATGTTTATTTTATAAAATTAAACAAGCTGGTTATTTTGTTGAAAAAGAAAAAGCAATGCCCTTAGTTTTTGAAGGAGTAAAAT
>JACNFI010000245.1 GCA_014384665.1 Candidatus Cloacimonadota bacterium | reverse complement strand
GATTAACTTCTGCATTTGGAATAGCAGCATCATCACTAAAGTAGCCAATATTTCCTGAAATGTCGTAATCAGCTCCCTGCCATTCATAGCAGCCCATATCAATAGTATCATTTACTATCCTTGGATTTCCGTCCAGGTCATATTCAGGCAGATTCAAACCTGTTGTGTCAGGATTTCCTGCGTTAATGCAGGGAGAACTATCAGTCAAATGTAAGTTATAAATTGATGGATCAGCAAATAAAGGGTCAGTATCAATACATCCTGTTCCAAACCAGGATTGTCCTGTTCCATACTGGATATCTGAATAAGTAGCATTGACAGTGCCGCCGGAATAAATAAGTGTATCTGCCCATAAAATGGAATTTATTAATGATATATTTGAATTACTACAATAAATTCCATCACCATCATCAGAAGAATCATTAAAACCTATAGTTGTATTCACAATAGTCGTAGTAACAGATTGCAAATATAATGCTCCTCCACTATTAGGGCTACAAGGTTCTTCTTCAGCGGAGTTATTGTCAAATATCGTATTTTTAATGTTTAATGTTGACAAGTTGTAACCAGAAATTCCACCGCCTGTACCCGAGATGTTAAAAGCAAAAGAAGAATTTGTAATATCTAAATTTGATTGACTAAAATGGATACCTCCTCCATTTCTAGTTGCACTATTTCCCATAAGGGTTACATCATACAATTGTGGGTCTGAACTAGATGAATAAATAGCACCACCATTTTCAGCACTATTACCTGAAAATGAAACATTATTCAGGACAGGGTCCGAATTTCTAATGAAATAACCACCACCATAGCCAAATACTGAATTGAAAAGAAATACAACATTATTTAATGTTAAATTACAATTACCGCTTGAATAAATTCCACCCCCTGAATAGGCATAATTATAAGTAATAGCAACATAAGCAAGAGCTGGGCAAGAACCTGACCGACAGCAAATTCCACCACCGGCGGCACCATCACCGGAAGCTGTATTATTTGTAATAATTACATTCGTTAAATTTGGGCTGGAATTATCAATACAATAGATAGCTCCTCCATCGTTAGTTGCTTCATTACCAGTGCAAGTAACATTTACTAAATCCGGATTTGAGTTGTTTTCCAGGTAGATTGCACCGCCATTTTCAGCATAACCATTTTGTAAAGTGAGGTTTTCTAATGTGAAATTACTGTCATCGTAACAGTATAAAATTCCTGTTTGCTCTCCGCCATCTAAAATAGTCAAACTCTCGCTTTCACCTGATATAGAAACATTTTCTCTACAATTAATCGGGAAGTTCTCGCCGGTTGCAGAGTATGAATATGTTCCATTTTCCAGATGAATAGTTCTTTGATTAAGACTGTCAGCCATTATTTTCAATAACGCCACATTCATTGTCTGTAAAGGTTCAGAAGAAGAAGTACCTGAATTATCGTCAGAACCGGAAGGGCTCACATAAAGGTCCTGTGCTAGCTGTTCTATCTTATAATGCTGAATATCAAAAGTAAAATCATCATACGGATACGCAAAATGCTTATCCGGATATAATACTGTAAAAGTATCAACAAAAACACTTATAGTTCCCAAAATAACCGCAAAGAAATCCTGACCGGCTGCTTTAGCATAATTCAAATAAATATTACATCTATTTGTCGAACTGAAAACAGGAGCACCACCATAAAAATAGAATCCTCCTCCATACAAAGTTGCGGTGTTATTTCTAATAGTAGTTCCTGACATCAAAGGAGCAGCAGCATACGAATAAATTGCTCCACCATATTCAGCAAGATTATCGTAAATTTCTCCTCCGGTTAGGGAAAAATCACCCTGACTATAAATTGCACCACCGAATAGAGCACTATTCCCGGTTATGATGTTATTTATAAACTTGGGCGTAGAAGTGCTAGAACAATAAATTGCACCTCCATAAGAGCTTGCCATGTTTTTATTTATCAAGCAGTTTTGAACGCGAACATTGGAAGAATTATCAAAATAAAGACCACCACCCCGGTAACCATTAGAATTTCCGAATGTTATTCTGCAATGAACTAATTTAGAGGAATCCTGACGAGCTGTATTTGTATTTATGAATCGCAGACCTCTGAATCCTTCCAGTGTATCTGATGCAGCAAAATTTATTCTATCTGTTTCAGTTCCTTCAGCCAGAAGACTTCCATAAATATTAAATTTATAGTGTCCGATAAAAATCACACTTACGCCCGGTTCGATTGTTAGTTGGTCTCCTGCCGGAATGGTCAAATCTCCATCTACAAAATACGGACTATCTGCTGCAAGTAAAGTTCCGCTTATGTCTCCTCCGCTTAATGGTGTAAATGATTGGTGGAAATACAAAGCTCCCATATCTGCGATTGTACCATCCGGGTCTAATGGAGATATATTTGAGCCGCTATCAATACAGGGAGATTTGTTTTCATCCGGCAATGGATAACCACTCCAGCTTGGCGTATAATCATTATTTTCAGGATCAGTAAATAAGGGATCAGCATCAATGCACCCATATCCAAACCAGGGTTCACCTGATGCATTCTGAATATCAGAATAAGTAGCTGTTATTGTACCGCCATTATCTAAATAAACATCAGCCGAACCATAATAGTCATTCCATACGATCGTACTTAATAAAATAATATCTGAATTATCTACATATATTTCGGGTCCGTCATACGCAATGTTATTGGCAACTGTAACCTTTTCCAATTCTGTATAATCTGTATCAATGCAGTATATCCCACCACCTTTGTCTGCAATATTTCTATATATCTGTGATAAACAGATATAAGGACGAGCGTCAACACCACAATAAATTCCACCACCTCCACCACCTCCAAAATAATTTGCAGTATTATCATAAATTTTAACATTGCTAATTGAGGGTTGGCAAACCCCAAAAACACCACAAATGGACATACCACCACCTACACCATAAGTTGCAGTATTATCGAAAATATAAACACTATCCAGCACAGGATTAGAATAAGAGGAAATATACATTCCACCACCATTAGCATTAGCTTCATTATTACTAATTGTAACATTATTAAGATTTGGATTGGAGTAATCATAACAGAATATTCCTCCACCATAATTGTTTGCTGTGTTATCTGAAATAGTCAAATTTGTCAGTGTCGGGCTTGCATATTGGCAGGCAATTCCACCAGCATGCCAAGAAGCAGTGTTTCCACTGATTGTAACATTATCTAAAGAAGGATTAGAATAGTTACAATTTATACCGCCTCCCAGACTTTCAGCAGTGTTCCATTCAATTACACTGTTATTGATAATAATATTGGAAGTATCTTTCAGACAGATTGCCCCACCGGATCGAACAGCAAAATTCCAGGAAAAGCTGCTGTTCTCAATTACAACTGCTGATGAATTTGTGCAATATAATACTCCGCCATAAGTTTCCTCAGGGTCATATCCGCCTTTTGCTTTTCCATGCATTAAATCACAATACGATATTCTTGATGTATCCTGTCCTGTAGCATTTGTATCAAAAAAACGAATACCTTTCCA
>JACNFI010000244.1 GCA_014384665.1 Candidatus Cloacimonadota bacterium | reverse complement strand
TCAGAGCCTCATCCACACAGTCATTCCAAACTCCCACAGCTGTCATTCCCGACCCCGATCGGGAATCCATATAGCGGGAAGACGCAGTAAAAGACAGGTTGTAAGGAATGGATTCCCACTTTCGTGGGAATGACAAGCAAATGGATATAATGGCATTAGCATCAAAAATGTAATACTTTTTCCTCATTTATTCTTACTTTGCTGAATTAAGGGGATACCCAATTAATTTTATTGAAGTAATAAATATGCTTATTAAGAAAATAAAATGAAGAAAATATTTCTTATTATTATCTTACTATTATCTTTATCAGGTTTTCTTTGTGCAAAGGATACATTAAGGTGGATAGAGACATTCTCAGAAGCGATAGAAAAATCAAAATCTGAAGATAAAATCTTAATGCTTAATTTTTTCTCAAACCGATATAGATGGTGTAAAAAGTTACAGGACAATACTTTTAAGGACTCTATTGTTATTGAATTCTTAAATGAAAACTTTATTTCATCAAAAATAAATACAAGTCTTAATGAGAACAAAAACATATACAAAATGTATAAAGTTTCTGCATATCCAACTACTATTTTCATCAATCCTGTCCCTGCGGACGTATGGACAATTGAGATAGATAGAATAATTGGGTATTTAGCACCCGAAGACTTTATTAGAAAAGCTAAACTTATTTTAAATAATAGGCATTACTTTCAAACATTAGTTCAACAATCAAAACTATATCCTGATAGTATTGAAATTCATATAGAACTTGCAGAGATTTATAAAAGACGAGCCGATTATGTTAGTGCAGAAGAAATTTATAATAGTGTTCTAAAAATTATTGAAGAATCCAATATCAAGGATTCATTTCAAATAAAAGCCCCCGCAATAAAGGAAGAAATCGCAATGTTGTCTTACATCCAAAAAAACTATGAAGATGCATTAAGACAATTAATGGCTTTAGAGAAAGAATTCCCTGACTATCCAGAACTTGATGAAATTCTTTTTAGTCAGGCTTTATGTGTCTATAAATTAAAGCAACCATTGAAAGCCAAAAAAATTTTAAGAAAAATAATTACTGATTTCCCCCAAAGTTCTTTTAAGGAACATAGCAAAAGATTTTTAGAATATCTAACCACACAAATTGAAGAAAATAATTTGTAAAAAATCACAAATTTCTTGACGAGTAATTATTATTTGTTTAAATTATTATATTAAAGTAAATCTTTAAAAAAAAATAAAAAAAGCAGGAGGAAGTAATGAAAATTAGGCCCATTGATGACCGTGTTCTTCTTCAACCAATGGAAGATGAAGAGAAAAAGATTGGGAATATTATAATTCCAGATACAGCAAAAGAAAAGCCACAAATTGGAAAAGTTATTGAAGTTGGTAATGATGAGGACCTTAAAAAAACTATTAAAAAAGGAAATAAAGTTGTTTATGCTAAATATGGTGGTACAGAAATTGAACTTGAAGGTAAAAAATATCTTATTGTACAAAGATCTGACTTATTAGGAATAATTGAATAATCTACAAGTTAAATCCGTATTCGTAAACAAATTTAGAGATACTCCTTTCTTGATTAATTTGTATAAAGCAATTCCCATTAGTCCCGATGTAATTCGGGA
Source organism: Candidatus Cloacimonadota bacterium (assembly GCA_014384665.1). Lineage (GTDB taxonomy): Bacteria > Cloacimonadota > Cloacimonadia > JGIOTU-2 > JGIOTU-2 > JACNFI01. Next base: position 1,947 of record JACNFI010000244.1, on the reverse strand, counting down.
CTTTTTTGTCTGTTATATCATTTTTCGCAGTTCAACCCACAGGTAAAATGTAGAGAAAACCTTATATTGGGGGTTTTTAAAATTGAAACAGTAAAAATCTATATAAACCTGTAATCAACCTCAAGAAAGTTTAGACATTGTTGACTACCTTTAAAAATAATAACTTTTTGACAATTATTCTTATTAAATTATTATTTATAAAAAAATTATACAGGATAGAAATATGTCATATTTAGTACTAGCTAGAAAATACCGACCACAAACTTTTGATGAACTTATAGCACAAAAACATATTACCGAGACTCTAAAAAATGCAATAAAGACAGACCATATTGCCCAGGCATTTCTTTTTACTGGACCTCGTGGAGTTGGCAAAACTTCAATGGCTCGTATTTTGGCAAAAGGATTCAACTGTAAAGATGGACCAACTATTACCCCATGTAATAAATGCAAAAACTGCGTTGAAATCACAAATTCTACTTCTGTTGATGTAATTGAGATAGATGGAGCATCGCATACCAGTGTAGAGGATATCAGAAGACTTCAAAATGAACTTATGTATCCACCGCAAAGTTCAAAATATAAAATTTATATTATTGATGAAGTGCATATGTTATCTAAAAATGCTTTTAATGCTTTATTGAAAACATTAGAAGAACCTCCAGAAAATGTAAAATTCATATTCGCCACAACAGAACCACATAAAGTGATTCCTACAATAACCTCAAGATGTCAAAGATATGATTTTCACAGGATTTCTATTCAGGAAATAATAAATCAGATAAGAACAATTATACCGAATGAACATTTAAAATTTGAAGATTCTGCTATATTCTTAATTGCTAAAAAAGCTGATGGAAGTTTAAGAGATGCTCTAAGCCTAATGGATCAAATACTGTCATTAGGAAAAAAGAAAATCACAAAAGCGGATATTCTTCAAGTATTTGGAATCGTTGATATAGATTTTTATAATACTTTAACTACTGATATTATTGAAAATAATGATAAAGCCATTATTGATAATTTCCATAATATTCTTAAAGAAGGGAATGATATTAATGAAATTACAGCAGGTTTTATTGAATACCTGCGAAATATTTTAATGTTAAAAATCGGAATAGTGCTGGAAGAAGTTCCTCCAGATAATATCAAAAGTATATCTGAATTAAGCAAGAATTTTACTGAAGAAAATCTACTTTATTCTATCACCATTCTTATTGATGCTAAAGAAAAGTTAAAAACAAGTACCCAGCCAGTCCTCCATCTGGAAACAACCTTGTTAAAACTAACAAAGTTAAAAAGCTTGGTTCAAATTGATAAATTAGAAGAAAATCTTCAAGTTGTAAAAGAAAAGCATGCTGTTTATTCGGACTCAATTACATCAAAACCCACAAAATATCAAACAGATATCTTAGAAAAAAAGCAATTGATTGAACAAAAGGATAAAATAAAACCTGTTGTAAAAGAAAAAAAGGCATCTAAACTTACATTTACAGATTTTAAAATCACAGAGGAATTACTTACCAAAGAATGGGAAGCTCTCAAAGAGAAAGTTAGTAAGGAAATGCCTGTCAGTGCAGTTCATCTTGCAAACATTAAATTGAAATCTATAAATAATAATTTTTTACATTTTTCTACCTCATCAAAATTGGCATATCAAACTCTTAGCGATATAGCTGAAAGGTTATCACGAATTTTTACTGAACACTTTGGAGCAAGAATAAAAGTAAATTTTAAACTAACTAAAACTGAATCTAAAAAATTTATTCACAATCCAACCTTTGAAGATATACAAAGGGAATCTCCCAAACTTGCCAAAATGATTAATATTATTGATGGTTACATCATAAGTCAGAAAAGAGAATAAATGGTGAATTAGTGAACCCCTATCCTATTAGGCACTTAAAAAATGAAACTTACCAACAAGTTGTCGTGAAATTTTTCAAT
>JACNFI010000243.1 GCA_014384665.1 Candidatus Cloacimonadota bacterium | reverse complement strand
ATATCCAGATGTGCAGCTGGTTCGTCCAAAAGTAGAATCTCAGTGTTTTGATTTAATGCTCGTGCGAGCATAACAAGTTGGAATTCCCCACCGCTTAATTCAGATAATCGCCTGTTTGACAGATGGGATAATTCCAATTTGCCTAATATTCTATCAGTTGCGTTTTCATCATTTTTGCTGAAATTTTGCCAGAATTTTAGATAAGGATATCTTCCCATCAGAACAATATCCTTTACTCTGAAATCAAATTCAAAATACGGTTGCTGCACCACAACAGAAATTATTTTTGCAAGTTCAATCTTATCATAATCGTCAATTAATTTATTTGCTATGAGAATTTTTCCGTCTTTGCTTTTCAGAAACCCACTTATGCATTTCAACAGAGTGGATTTTCCAGCAGCATTTGGACCTATTATACCAATAAAATCGTGCTTATCTATTTCCAAGGAGATATCCTTTAACACTAGATTTTTATTATACTTAAAAGAAAGATTTTTAATTTTTATCATATTTTATTTGACAAACTCCTACTATTTTAGTATGTTTTAGTTAAAAAATTTACAGGAATAAAGAAATCATGAAAATTTCTATAAATGCTGATTATATCTTGAGAGCGATGTATGAGCTGGCAACTGTTAGCAACGAACAACCAATTTCTATTTCTAAAGTTGCTCATAATCAGCATATTCCACGAAAATATCTTGAGAAACTTTTTTCCAGTCTGAAAAAATCTGGTATAGTTAAATCTACTTTGGGCAAAAATGGTGGATATATTCTTGTAGATAACCCTGAGAATATCACAATGAAGAAGATTATTAAAGCTGCAGAAGGTCAGATTAGTATTCACAGTTGTAGGGACCGCCGGGTTGATATGTCCTGCGAATTTTTCGAAAACTGCATTTTTAAAGATTTCTGGAACAAATTTAATTCTCATATTAACTCTTTTCTTAATTCATATACACTTGCAAGCTTCTTGAAAAAGGATAGTTAGCCACGAACGACACGAACTAACACGAACAAAAAAATTAAAATTTAGTAAAGTTTGAGCCAATTCATGTTAGTTCTTGGAAAATAATTTCTCGGAGTGAAAGATGAAAAAAGAAGAAGTATATTTAGACAGTTGCAAAACTTCTAAACTTGCACCTGAAGTTTTAGAAGCAATGATGCCGTATTTAACAGATAAATTTTGGTATCCAGGACCTTTTACAAGTATCGGAACTGAAATAGCTGAATCAATTGAGAATTCACAAAAAACAATTGCTGACTCTTTAAATGCTGAGCCAAAAGAAATTATTTTTACTTCTGGTGGAACAGATGCAAATAATATTGCAATCAAAGGAATTATGTATGCTAATAGAGATAGGGGAAAGCATTTCATTACTTCAGTTGTGTCACATCCAGCGGTTTTGGCAATATTTCAGGCATTGGAAAAAGAGGGTTATGAAGGCAATTACATTTCTGCAGACAGGGATGGCTATTTAAATCTAAAAGAATTAAAGAAAGCAATTAGAGACGATACAACGCTGGTGGCATTTACTCATGTTAATCATATTTTGGGTACTATACAACAAGTTGAAGAAATTAGCAAGATTTTGAATAATGCCAATCATAAGATATATCTATTTTTGGATTCCTGTGAAGCATATACGAAAACTCCAATTGATGTGAAAAAACTTGGGATTGATGCACTTTCTATCTCTGCTCATAAGTTCAACGGACCCAAAGGTGTTGGAGCTTTATATCAAAAAAAGGGAACCAACATTGTTCCAACTCAACATGGCATTACTCGTTTACATCCTCTTAAACCTGGTTCGGTAAATGTGCCTGCTATTGTTGGCATGGGAAAAGCAGTTGAAATTGCCTTTGAAAATTTTGATGAACAGATTGCAAAATATCGTGGTTTACAAACACTCCTTTATGATGAAATTTTCAAAAGAATTCCAGATGTGCAATTAAATGGTCCTGGTTTTGGGGAAAGAAGCCCAGCACATCTGAATATTTCGTTTGCCTATGTTGAAGGTGAGGCGATAATGATGATGTTGGATTTTGAAAATATCCATATTGAGACAGGTTCTGCTTGTTCATCACAAAAACTGGAACCAAATTACATTTTAATGCAAACTGGCAGAACTCATGAGGAATCTCACGGTTCAGTTCGCTTTACTTTTGACAGATTTGTCACAGAAGATGGAATTATGCGAACTGTTGATGTCCTTGAAAATGTAATAAAAGAATTACGAAGACGAAGCCCACTTGGCAAAGGATAGCCACGAACTACACGAACTAACACGAACAAAAAATATTTTTAGATAAATTAATAAAGTTAGTGCAAGTTCGTGTATGTTCTCTGTAAAATAAATATTTGAGGTTGAACAATATGGAAAGTAAAATTATATATAAACGAGAGAGTTATTTGATTAAACAAGCTTGTATTGAAGTAAAAAATCATCTTGGAACAGGATTATTGGAAAAGGTATATAGAAACGCTCTTCCAGTGGAATTGAGGAATTTGGGTCTCAAAGTAGAGACAGAAAAAGAATTTGATGTTTACTATAAGGGTGTTTTGGTTGGGCAGTATTTTGCCGATAATGTAGTAGACGACAAAATCATATTAGAAATAAAAGCTGTCAACGCTTTGAATGAATTCCACTTAGCCCAACTTATAAATTATCTAAAAATCTCGGGTTATAAATTGGGTATCTTAATCAATTTTCAAAAAGAGGGAACAGGCTTTGAATTCAAGAGAGTTGTAAATTAAGTAGTGTTTTGCCACGAACTGCACCAACTTGCACGAACATAAGAAATAAATTTATTAAACTTTTTTTAATTAGTTAGTGCAAGTTCGTGTTAGTTAGTGGCAAAAATAACAGAAAATAAAGTTAGTGATAGTTCGTGCAGTTCGTGGCAAAAAAGTAACAGAAAATAAAAGTTAGTGCAAGTTCGTGTCGTTCGTGGCAAAACAAAGGAGTGAAATGGCAATAAAATATTCTGAGAAAGTTATAAAGCATTTTCAACATCCGCACAATGTTGGAAAAATTGAAAACCCAGATGCTATGGCAACTGAGGGAAGTCCTGCTTGTGGTGACCAACTTTCTGTCTATCTTAAGGTTGATTCAAAATCATTGAAAATTACTGACATCAAATTTCAGTCCTATGGCTGTGCATCTAATATTGCAACTGCCTCAATTATCACTGATCTTGCAATTGGCAAGACAATTGAGGAAGCAAAGAAAATCACCTGGAAGCAGGCGGCTGATGAGTTGGGCGGTTTGCCACCAATAAAAATGCACTGTTCAGTTCTAGCTGTTGATGCACTCCGTTCTGCAATTAAGGATTATGAAAAAAAGAAATTAGGGAAAAAATTTGATGAGGGATTAAACAAGAAGAATATTGAAAAGGAGTTAAACAAAGTCATCTACGGGAAAATCGGTGTGGACATTATCTCTTTAAGATTGGTAAAATATATTGGAGTAGATGAGAAGAACAATGTATTGATTGAGATTACACTTAAGAAAGATGACCCATTTTTGCAGGATGTAAAACATGAAATAAATGAGCGGTTAGAAAAATTTCCTGATATTGG
>JACNFI010000242.1 GCA_014384665.1 Candidatus Cloacimonadota bacterium | reverse complement strand
TATACAAAATTGATAATGAAGATATCAGAAATTTCTTTCTTTGCGGATTCTCAAATGAAGAATTATATCAAATTATTGATGGATTAAATTAGAATGTTGGGGAAAAAAAATGAATAAAATCAAAACTTCAAAAAGAACTGAATATTTCAGAGATAAAAGAATAGTTTTATTTATTGGAGATGTTCGAAAAAAAGATTTATTTGATAAAAAGTTTATTGATTTGATAGTTACATCTCCTCCGTACAATGTTGGAATAAATTATAAATCAAATGATGATGAATTAAGTTATGATGAATATTTAGAATTTTCTGAATTATGGATGAAAAACTGTTATAATTGGAGCAAAACACAAGCAAGATTTATTTTAAATATTCCATTAGATAAAAATAAAGGAGGGCAAAAAAGTGTTGGAGCAGATTTAACAATTATTGCTCAAAAGGTAGGTTGGAAATATCATTCAACAATTATTTGGAATGAAGGAAATATTTCAAGAAGAACAGCTTGGGGTTCATGGATGAAAGCTTCAGCACCTTATGTAATTGCTCCTGTTGAACTAATTCTTATACTTTATAAAGACCAGTGGAAAAAAACAAGAGGTTCAAAAATTTCAGATATGAGTAAAAAAGAATTTATGGAATGGACAAATGGTGTTTGGACATTTAATGGTGAAAAAAAAACAAAAATCGGTCATCCAGCTCCATTTCCTCGTGAACTTCCTTATAGAGCAATAAAATTATTTAGTTTCCAAAAAGACATTGTATTTGATCCATTTGTAGGTAGTGGGACAACTTTAATAGAAGCAGCAAATAATAATAGGATTGGAATTGGTGTAGATATAGATTCCAATTATTGTGAATTAGCAAAAAAAAGAATTTTAAAAGAAACAAATTTATTGGAGTTTTAAATGAAAGAATTCAATGACAGTAAAAGAATTTCCATTAATAACTTAATTATTGAGTATTTTAAAAAACACCCAAAACGAGAATTAGATCACGGACCAGTAGTAGATTGGGTAGAAAAGCAATATCTAAAATTATATGGGAAAAAACCAAGAGATACTTGGCGTGGTATAAGACAATTATATCAAAAAGGGTTTCTAATAAAGGTCAAAAAGGGTATTTATATGTATGACCCAGAATTTGTATCCAATAGAGAATTGGAAGAATTTACAGAAGTACAGAAAAAAATAATATTGGAAAGAGATGATTATAAATGTGTCCAGTGTGGAAGAGGTTTAAAAGAAGGAGTTGAATTACATATCGACCATATAAAACCAAAAGATAAAGGTGGAAAAGCTATTATTGAAAATGGACAAGTTCTTTGTGCCCGATGTAATTTTAAAAAGAAAAATCTTAAGCAGACAGAAACAGGAAAAAAAATGTTTATTAGACTATATGAATTCGCAGAAAAATATAATGACGCTGAACTTAAAGTATTTTGTGAATATATGTTAAATGGTTATGAAAAGTTTAATATAAATTGTCATATAGAATGGAAAAGATAAATTAATAATGGATTTGATTATAAATTTCGAAAATTTTAATAAAGTATTACTAAAAACAAAATCTGTTCGAAATAGATTAATCTTTATTAAAAAATATATTCTTCATGGAATACCCTTTATATTTGATAATAGAGAAAATGAGTATTTTGAATTTAGGAACAGAATTGCTGAAAAATTTAATGTGGGATTCCATGAGGTTTTTATTGTAGGTTCTGCAAAACTCGGTTTTAGTTTTTTCAAAAATACACTATTTTCTATTGATTCAGATATTGATGTAGTTATTGTAAACGAAATTATCTTTGAAAAATTCTTTAAAATCATTTGCAATTTCCAATATAAATTAAAAAATACATTTACTACATTTTCTTTAGATCAAGAAAAACAATATAGCCATTTTCTTCAATATTTTATTCGCGGCTGGATGAGACCTGATTTGTTACCAACATTTTTTCAAGTTAAAGCTCTAAAGAAAGATTGGTTTGATTTTTTCAATTCTATTTCTTATGATAAATCTGAAGTGGGAAATTATAAAGTAAATGCTGGTCTTTATAAAAATTACCATTACTTAGAAACCTATCATTTAAATTGTGTTGATCAATATTATAAAAAAATTAAGGAGTAAATAATGTCAGATCAAATTTTTGCAAGCCCAAGTAATAAAAAAATATCTGAACTATACAATAGAATAAAGGAAGAATCATTGATACCTCAACCAGATTTTCAGAGAAAATTCGTTTGGAACAGAAAACATAAGGAAGAATTTATTGAAACTATACTGAAAGGTTATCCCTTTCCTGAAATTTATATTGCTCAATCTGGTATAGATGTTGAAAAAATTGAAACACAAGAATTTGTTGTTGATGGTCAACAAAGATTAAGTACAATTGTTCAGTATATTGAGGAATCTGATGACTCCAAAGAATTTGGTAGATTAGTAAAAAAATATACTGCTCTTTCAGAAGAAGAAAAAAAAAAATTTTTAAATTATAATGTTGTAGTTAGAGATTTAGGTGATATTGAATCTAAATCAATTATTGAAATATTTAGACGAATAAATTTAACTCAATATAGTTTGAAACAGGTTGAAATTCATAATGCGGTTTATGACGGTGAGTTTATTTCAACAGCTAAAGAAATTGTAAATGAGATTGATCAAGCTATCTTTCCTGAATTCAGCGAAACAGAATTATCAAGGATGTACGATTTGCATTTCGTTTTATTGTTACTTTCAACTGTTGAAAATGGTGGTTTCTTTGCAGGTAATAAAGAGATTGAAACTTATATAATTCAATATAATGACGAATATGAAAATTCCTTAAAGATTAAGAAAAGTTTTTTAAAGACTTTTGATTTTATTAAAAAACTAGACTTTTCAAATGACTCAATTTGGAATAGAAAATCAAACTATTTTACTTTATTTACTGAGTTATATTATTCGAAAAATAAAAAAGTGAACATAATAAAAGAAAAACTAAAAAATTTTGAGATAGAAGTGATTCAAAACAAAACTGAAGATAAAGAAAAAAATGAATATGCTAAATATTACTCTTATATGTATGCTGGAACTAATAGTAGACAAGCACGAATCACAAGAAGTAATTTATTTAAAAAATATGTGATCAATTAAAACTGACAAATTATCCAATAATAATTATAAATGTTAAAATATTATTAATAAGGTGATAGACTTTAAAAAAATAAGGAGTTCAGTAAATGAATGCTACAAAATTATTAAAACAAAAAGGAATAAGTTTTGATTATTCTGCTCTAAGTATTACTGCAGAAGATGTTTTAAGAAGATTAATTGAAACAATTAATGAGTGGGAATTAGATATTAAATTAGATTTAATGAAAAAAGAAGATTTGCTAAAATTGATCGATTCATTTGGAGGAGCTGTAATTGATTATCATCCAGAGAATGATCATCAAGAAAGAGCTGTTTTGTTAAAACATTCTGATATGTTAGAAAAATATGGATTGACTGAGGAAGATATTTGCAGGTTAGACTTTTGTTAATTTTTTTTGAAAATCAAACTTCAAACACAGGAATCTGGCATTACCGTGCAAGAAAATTTAATTTTT
>JACNFI010000241.1 GCA_014384665.1 Candidatus Cloacimonadota bacterium | reverse complement strand
TCCCGATAAATCGGGATCCACCCCTCTCCCCGAGAAAAATCGGGATTTCGCTCCGCTCAACAAGAGGGGATTTTTAGAAATTCCCCTCTATCAAGAGGGGATACGTCCCCAATTTAATTGGGGACAGCCGAGGGGTGTGTTATTTTCATGCTCCTTTGTCCTGACAAGTCGAGATGTGTGTTTCATCTGTCTTTCACATTGATATCATTCGCGAGTTAGAAGAGAACCTTCAGATAAATACTCTTCAGCAAGTCTAACTCCTAATCGTACAGCTTTAAGATTTATATCAACATATTTGGGTTTAATTCTCTTTCTCAAGGCTTTTCTTAAAGCATATAGAGAAACAGTATTAGTAATTCTACAGGTAAAAGCCAAAGATAGGATATTAGTAACCATTGTAGTTTTGAATTTTTTAATTGCCAATTCAGAAAAAGGAATTCCAATGGCTTCACCATCAATTGGATTTATACTAATTTGAGATGAATCATAAATAAAAGTTCCTGCTGATTTTAACGCATCTATAAACTTATCAGCTGCTTCTTGTGTAAGACAGAGCAAGGTATCAAGTTTAACTGCTCTTGGGAAATAGATTATTTCATCACTAATAATAACATCAGCTCTGCTTGAGCCACCTCTGGATTCTGGACCATAACTTTGTGATTGTAACGCCTTTTTACCGTCAATGATTCCCGCTTCAGCAAGTAGTATTCCTGCAAGTATTATTCCTTGTCCTCCACTTCCACTAATTCTGATTTGAGTTTTCACAATTGTTCCTGAATCTAAGAATTATTTTTTGTGTTATTTTTATAATTATCAGATTGTTTTTCAAACTGTTTTACCAATTTATCATACTCTTCAGTAAATTCAGGTTTATCTACATCATGAATTATTCCTCTGACAATTTTCCCTTTAATCTTTTCAGCAGGAAGTTTAGAAATAGCACTAACAGGAATTGTATTATCTCTCTGCCATTCTAACATTTTAACAGGAGAGGTAATATTATTAAGTCTTCCATAAACGACAGGACATTGAGAAATAACTTCAATAACTGAACACCCCTTTTTTAGTATAGCTTTCTCAAATATTTTTCTGGTTTCAATAGTATGATATGCAGTGGAGCGAGCTACAAAACTTGCACCTGCACAGCGAGAAAGTTCACATAAATCAAAAGTTGGTTCTATTGAGCCATAAGGAGCGGTCGTTGCTTTCTTACCCGTAGGTGTTGTAGGTGAATACTGCCCCCCTGTCATTCCATATATACTATTATTAATAATGATTATTGTTAGATCAATATTCCTTCTTGCAGCATGAATTAAGTGATTTCCACCAATTGCAGCAGCATCTCCATCACCTGTAATCACTATTACATGCATCTCTGGTTTTGCAAATTTTAATCCTGTAGCAAATGCAATTGCTCGTCCATGTGTTGTATGCAGGGTGTTGAAATCAACATATACAGGCATTCTACTTGAACAACCGATACCTGAAACCATAGCAATATTGTCCTTCTTAATTCCTAAGTTATAAATTGCTCTTAAAAGGTCACCAAGTATGATACCATTCCCACATCCTGCACACCAGACATGGGGAAATTTTTTTTGATGTCTTAGATATTGATGGATGACTTTTTGTGGAATATTTTTCATTTAACCTCTGCAATCTTTGCTAAAATCTCGTCAGGAGTAATAATCAAACCGTTAAATTTTTGAAGTTTGATAAACTTAGAGTGATGTCCATATTTTGTAACTCTCTTAATTTCATTTATTAATTGCCCTTGATTCATCTCAGCAATTATCACAGCTTTAGTATTTTGAAGCATCATTTCCACATCAACATCCGGGAAGGGCCAGATAGTAAGAGGACGGACAAGGCCAAGTTTAATTCCTTGCTTTCGTGCAATAATTACTGCTTCTTTAGCAGAGCGGGCTACAACCCCTGCAGCAAATATTGCTATCTCGGCATCCTCCATCTTAAATGGCTCTATCTGAATAATATCGTCAAGATTATCAGTTATTTTTTTTAATAACCGATTCATCATCGCTTCCACTTCCCAGGGCACCTGAGTTGGAAACCCATTCTCATCGTGAGCTAAACCAGTTATATGAAAACGATAACCCTCACCAAAATTTGCTAATGGTGAAATATATTTTGGATTATATTTATAATGTTTATACCATTCCGGCGGAACATTTGGTTTAATACGACGGATAATTTTAAGTTTATCTTTTTGTGGTAGCATTACAGATTCTCTCATATGAGCCAGGACTTCATCAAGTAAAATGATAACAGGTGTGCGATATTTTTCAGTAAGATTAAAAGCACGAATAGTGAGTTCATAACATTCCAAAACAGAATTAGGATAAAGAGCAATAACTGGATGGTCTCCGTGTGTTCCCCAACGTGCTTGCATAATATCTCCTTGTGCAGGTCTTGTGGGTAAACCTGTGCTTGGACCTCCTCTTTGGACATCTACTATTACACAAGGGATTTCTGCAATCATTCCGTATCCAAGATTTTCCTGTATAAGAGAAAAACCTGGTCCACTTGTTGCTGTCATTGCTTTCATACCAGCAATGCTAGCACCAAGAATACATGCCATACTTGATATCTCATCTTCCATTTGGATAAATTTCCCACCACATTTTGGCAACTCCTCTGACAAGATTTCTGCTATTTCAGTAGAAGGAGTTATGGGATAACCAGCATAAAATCGCATCCCAGCATCTAATGCTCCTAAAGCAACAGCAATATTCCCCTGCATTAAAACAGGTTTACCTTTGGGCTTTTTACTTTTTGACATCTGCTCTCCTCTCCCCAGTAGCTGCACCGGTTATAGCATAATCAGGGCAAAGCATATCACATTTCTCACAATGAATACATTTTTCAGGATACTTCACATAGGGTGCTCCATCTTCTCGGCTTGCTAATGTTCCAGTAGGACAAAAAGCAACGCAGATTCCGCATTTCTTACACCACTCATAATAAATATAAACAGGGGATTCCTGATAATCACCAGCATCATCCACCTTAGACTCTTTAACTTTTACTATTTCAAGAGTATCGCTCTCTTTAATAATTTTTCCTTGAGCATCTTTCTTCATAAGAACTTTTTACAATAAAAAAAGTTTTATTGTCAAATAAAATTAATTTCATCTGGCATTTTCTGTTGATGTTTTTCCTTGACAAAAATATTAAAACAAAAAAAAGGGGGAAATTATATTTCTTGTCATTGAATCTATACTTGAATCTCTTTTGTATTTACAAGAACCAACTGAAGTTGATTCTCACCCTAATATCCTTCTTTAGCATAATGATTGTAGTTAGGGTACAAGTAATTGTAAAATATTCATTATAAAAACTATATGAGTTCTGCAAAATAAGGAAATATCACTTAATGGTGTCATTCTGAACGGAGTGAAGAATCTCTATTTATTTGTAATGTTGAACCTTATGAGATTCTTCGTTACACTCAGAATGACAATAAATATGAATTTTATGTGAAATCAGTAATTTTGCATATCTCATATAAAAACTATCTAGAAAGGAGATTAAATGAATAAGAAAATAATGTTTACAATCTTGTTTACATTAT
>JACNFI010000240.1 GCA_014384665.1 Candidatus Cloacimonadota bacterium | reverse complement strand
GTTTCCGAATTAAAGGGATTGGGATAGTTCGCAAGATTGATAGCTGCCTTACTAATAGTCTTTTCGAGTCCTGGGTCTTTTGAGTTAGAATATACATTAATATCATCAAACGCAAAACCATCGTTGGGTATTTTATCATTGTCATAATGTTGATATTTTATTACAAAGTCATTGGTGTAGCTCATACCTAATTCCTTTACGATTTCGTCAAGTTCAATAACTACCATTTCCCATTTATTTTTATTATCTTTTAAGGAATATATCTTTTCAAAATACTCTCCTCCTTTGTCGGATATAAATACTCCATCCTCAAAATGATCTTCATCGTAAAACTCTTTCCAGAAAAATGAAATTTCAACACCTTCTTGATTTTCAAGATTTAAATGTAACCAAGCTTCATTCAATGAATAGTATCCATTAGTATTAACATCCATGATAAGATGTTTCCTTCCGGAATAAGGTTCATACTCATCGGTTATTAGAGTTCTTCCATATTCAGTACTGTTAAACATCTCCCAATTATTATCAATACATTCTTCAAAAGTCATTTCATAAGGAAGACCTGAATATTCCTTTATCTCATAATATTCATTTATAGCTTGCAGGTAATTGGGACTATTGGACGTGATAATATCACTGTCATTGAGTCTGTCAGGATATGAGTAAGGTGATTCTCCTCTTCCCAATATTTCCTTGTTTTGATCCAAAACCACAATTGTTGCTTCAACTGCATTTCCTGAGGAATCCATTGATTTAAAAGTATTGCCACCTTTACATATCGTAACCAATTTCTCTGCTTGTTTGGACCATATCTCCATACTTGGGTCACCAAATAATGTTTGAGAGAGAATATGATTCCTGACTGTTTTAACATGTGTTAATGGGTACCAGATTTGATGAGATTCGAGAAAATCGATTCCAATTCTAAAAAAATCTTGTTCAAATATAAAATCTTCAAAAGCAATAGCTGAATATAAAATAGAAAAGGGATAATCATAATGCGATGAACCATAATAAGCTACAGCTCCATTGTTATCTGTCATGAAACAAGCCCCGATGCAGTCCATTGGATCATTATTCACATCCACAAATTTAGTGCCTGCACAAGAGGAATTCCACAAAATATAGGGATTGGAATTTTTTAGATAATCAGGTAGATATTCATAAAAATAACCTGTTGTATCATTCCACTGTCCATACACGGACCAATCATACACATTGGTTATTTCCTGACTATTTGGATAATCAGCCAATCCTCCAACCGCATTCCAATTACAGTTACTATTAAGTGCTGTAATAGTTCGACTACCGCCATGTGCCACATTAAATAAGAAACTATGGTCATTCGTATTGATTGCATTACCCAACATCACACCGGCAGGAGAAAAGGGTGAAACGAGGTCTTCTTCATAGGTAAAATCAATATCTGTATCTATATGAGCACCGATTGAATCTACTATGTGATTGCCTGCTAAATTATCTGGTATCCTGATAATGTTATTAGCAATTAAATGATATTTTTCAGAGTAATTTCCTACTTGTCGATAAGATATGTATTTGTCGATAAAATTCTGAACTTCTTGTATAGTATTCGCAGGTATCCTGCCTACATATAAATCTGCTTCAAAATTAATATCATCATCAGAAGGCCAGGCGGAAAGGACGTTACAGTAATAATAATCCGTGGGAAAAGAACTATAGTCAGTTTTATCAAATGCTTGTATGATCTTTGGCATTACGACGGATGCATCACCACCAATCAGGACATATTTTAAAGATGAATTATTAAATTTTCGTATTGAAAGGTAAGCCCTTATTTCACCCGGTGTACTTCCAATCTCAGATGTAGATACTACTTCTGTTTTAATTCCTTCACCATTCTTTATTTCTGCTAATTCAGAAAACTTCTGTTCTAATGTGTCATTTGTAATGATGATCATATCATAAGGTATTTCATCTTTTCCAGATTTGTGATGAATATATTCTTCTTTTGTAATAATGGGCTTAAAATTCTTAAGATGATCTATGAATTGTTCTATATCATTGTTGTCATTAAATATACCTTTCAATTCCTCTTTCAAACCTTGTTCATAGTGATCCTTTGGTGTAGCAAACAAAAAGCTGTAACCAAAGAATAGTATTAATGTTATAGCATTTACTGTAATTATAAGCTTTTTACTTTTCATAATAGTATTTCCTTTCCCCGATTAACACGGGATCCCGTTAAAACGAGACTTTTTTTATTTTATTAAAAGCATTTTTTTGACATCGGTTACTTTATTGTTATTCACCAATTTTTGAAAATATATTCCACTTTGTACCGTTAATCCATCTTCATTCATCCCGTTCCATACTACATCTCCAGAACCTGGCTTGTTGCTAAGTTGCAGAGTTTTTACTTTTTGACCACGAATATTGTATATTACAATCTTTGGATTTTCGGTCTTATGAGAAAGATTGTAAGATATTGTTGTCCCTTTTGTATCCGGACTAAAAGGATTTGGATAAATATTTATAAGCTCTGAATATTGTATTATTTGTGATGGAGGTTTTACTGAACAATTTGGTGTGTAAGTAATACCATGAGCAAGATAATTGTTCATAAATTCTGGAGTGAAACCAGGAATAAGATTATACCAACCATTAAGTAAATCATTAAAAGTATAACAATAGTGTCCATCTATTTGATAGTTCATCATTATATCCCATATCTCATCATAACCGTAGCATATCTCATCATCATTCCAGTCCGGATTTCCTGTTTCAACATTATCGTAAATATCCCAGAGACTGGCACAAACTGCTCCTTCACAAGCATTGCCTTGAGGATTATCTGTTGGATACTCTATATCTATAGTATCTGACCCGCTTGCATAAGTATCTATATATTCCCAATCCTCTCCATCATCATTTGAATCATCTGATTCAGATTTTACCAAGCAAGAAAAGAAAGTAGCAAAACCCTCATACCATGCTAATGTATCATCAATTGCTTGAGACCATCCATGCGCTTGACCACTATGACTTGAAGCTATAAATTCTGCAAATTCCCAATGGTAAGCATGTCCTAATTCGTGCAGAATGACAGAATTATCCGTCTGGTCTGGATCAGATGCCCACCCATTTATGTATATAAAATCGTAGTCAATACCGCCAATATTAATAAAATCATGAACGAAATAAGAAACATTACCAAAATCTCCGTGATTCAACCAAGAATAAATAAATATTTTACTTCTTGATTCATTATTTAAAGAATTGGTTGAAAAATACTCTGCTCTAATATCCTGGTCAAAAACATTATGTGCTTTCGCCATATCTTCACTCTCAACATAAAAATCAAAATTCACCAGATCATAATCTTCATAATCAAAAGTAAAAGTAATATCTATTACTTTATTATCATCAGGATATTCAAGATGAACAAATGGTGCAAGACCCAAGTTCTTGCCAAATAATCCACCAGCCTCACTACCTTGAAGAATTTCACATTCACTATTGTTTAATAGTAAATATATTCCTACTATTGGATAAATTACATCGCTGAAAGAATAACTCCCCCCATTAAGAGTTGTGATGTCAATTAAAACAGGATTATTAGGATCTTCACAATTTGCT
>JACNFI010000239.1 GCA_014384665.1 Candidatus Cloacimonadota bacterium | reverse complement strand
AGAATTAGATACACATCCATTTTTCAATTGCCACTTGTGGTTGACACAATAAATTATTAAGAATTTTTCTCGTTTTGTTAGTAAAACAAAAATTTAAAATAATAATAATTGATATGGGTGGTTTATATGAATTTAGTATTTTTTATTGTACTGATAATGATATCATTCATCGTTGTGCGGATAGGGGGAGTTGCTTTTGAATTAACAGGGTTGGAATGGTCAGTTTCAAAATTTCAAGCATTGTCTTGTTTCACCGCAACAGGTTTTACAACAAGGGAAGCCGAACTTATCACAAAGAATCCACAAAGAAGAAGGGTAGCTTCATATCTAATGATATTGGGGCATGCTGGGTTGGTTACTTTAATTGCAACATTTGCTAATTCATTACATCAAGCAAAACATTGGCATATACCTTTATTCAATTTGGCAATAATGGGAGTATCAATATTTATATTTAATTTGATATTATCTCATTCAAAGCTTGGTCAAAAAATCACAACAGGTATTAAGAAGTTCCTCCTAAAAAAAGAGATGGTGAAACCAATCTATTTTCAAGAGCTTATGACAACACCTGACGGCTCAGGGATTGCTTGTTTAGAAATTAATAAGAAGAGTGCAATATATCAAAAAACAATTGCACAGTTAAAGGAAACAATTCCGGATTTAAATATTTTAACTATCATCAGAGAAGGTAAATGGTATAATAATCCACCAGAGGATACACAAATTTTACTAACTGATAGCGTTATATTATTTGGGAAAATTAATAGTATTAAGAATAAAATATTTAAACATAAGCCAAAAAAAACAAAAAAACTAAATAGTGTCTGTCCGTAAAGTCGTTTTTTAGACCTTCTGAATGGCTGGATCCCCAATTCAATTGGGGATTCGGAATGGTTTTGTAAAGCGAATCAACCATCCCAGTTGAATTACAAACAGATTCAACGGGATAAATTGCGAAGGTCTATCCCCAATTAAGCCCGTTCCTGACGAGCTCAGGAATCGGGGACAGGAATTGGGGACCATTCGCAAGGATTTGACTTTACGGACAGACACTAACTAGATTGCATAGGAATTTCCTTTTTTTCTGACACATAAGTTTTTGGTAGATAAATCTTAACCCGTAACTTGTAACCCGTAACTTGTAACCCGTAACTTGTAACCCGTAACTTGTAACTCGTAACTCGTAACTCGTAACTATACGGTCAAATCGTGGATATAACCCAACAGTCTTAAAATGGATGATAAAATATCAAACAAATTACGATTAATCCCCTCCAACCCAGGCGTCTATTTAATGAAGAATGCAACAGGGAAAATCATCTACATCGGCAAAGCAAAAAATCTAAAAAAAAGGATTAATTCATATTTTACAAAAACTCAATTTGAGCTGCCAAAAACGGAAATCCTTGTTTCAAAAATCGCTGATTTTGAATATATCGTAACAAGAACTGAGATTGATGCACTAATTCTGGAAGCCAATCTAATAAAAAAGCATCGCCCAAAATTTAATGCTGCTTTGAAAGATGATAAAAAATATCCATATATCAAAATTGATGTAAAAAACAATTTTCCAAAAGTAATTGTAACCAGAACAATTTTAAAAGATGGTTCAAAATATTTCGGACCTTATACTGAAGCACATTCTATTAGACGGACATTGAATCTATTGGAGAAAGTGTTCCGTTTGAGGATATGTAACAGAAAAATTCCAAGAGAAAATACAAACAACCCATCATTTGACCAACCTTGTTTAAACTTCCAGATAAATAAATGTGATGCTCCTTGTATAGGAAACATTAGTTATAAAAATTATAGAAAGAAGGTGGAACAAGTGATACTTTTTCTAAAAGGGAAAACTGATGAGATAGTAAAACAACTACAAAAAGCAATGGAACAAGCATCAGAAAAAAATCAATTTGAAAAAGCCACTGAACTTCGTGACCAGATTATCAGAATAGGAAAAATATCTACCAAGCAGATCGTAAGGAAAACCAATCTGGAAGACCTTGATATAATTGGTATTGGTAGAGATGATAAACTTTGCTGTGTAGTAATCCTGAAGATTCGCGAAGGTAGGCTGATAAAAAAAGAACATTATTTTATGGAAAACACTTATGGTAAAAGTAACGGAAATATCTTAAACAGGTTTCTAACCCAGTATTACAATTTTCAAGAAGATATAGCTCCAAAAATCTTAACACAAACAAATCCCGAAGATAAAGAATTGGTATCCAAATGGCTTAATGCTGAAATTTTTATTCCACAAAAAGGTGATAAGAAGAAATTAGTTGAGATGGCAAAGCAAAACGCTTTTCTCTTAGTTGAGGAAAAAAAGTTAGCCCATTTGAAATCAGCTCATAGGACTGTGTTTGCTGTTAAGGAATTAAAAGACAAATTGCATTTACCAAAACTACCAAGAAAAATTTCTGCATTTGATGAATCTAATCTACAGGGTAGTGAAGCAGTTGCTTCAATGGTGTTCTTTGATAATGGAAAACCGAAAAAGAGTCAATATCGCAGGTTTAAGATAAAGACAGTTTCTGGAATAAATGATTATCTGATGATTGAAGAAGCGGTAACACGCTATCTTTCTCATCTTGAAGAAAAAAAATATGAAACACCGGATATGATTCTTATTGATGGCGGAAAAGGGCAATTGACTTTTGCCAAAAAAGCTTTGGAAAAATATCCATACAAGATTGAATTATTCTCCATTGCAAAAAGATTGGAAGAAGTGTTTTCTATAAATAGTAATGAACCAATAATTATTCCGAAAACCTCTTATGCATTAAAATTGCTTCAGCAGATAAGGGATGAAGCACATAGGTTTGCAATAAAATATCATAAAACCTTGCGTAATCGGAAAACATCTATGTCTGTCTTAGATAGGATACCTGGAATTGGCAGGAAAAGAAAAATGGCGCTTCTTAAATATTTCCATTCTTTAATAAATATTAAAAGGTCTTCTATAAATGATTTACAGGAAGTTTCTGGCATTAGTAAAAAGATTGCCGTAACGATTTATAACTATTTGCATAAAAAAACTCCCCGAAACATTGGGGAGTAGAAATTTATTAATAATCTTTAGGAGATTAAATTTAAAGGCTTCTATCTTTTAAATCTTCAAATTTCCGCTCTTTAAATGTTACTCCAGTACCATCAAATTGCTTTTTGATGTCTGCAATTTGAATATCCTGATTATTACTATATATCACTTTTAAGTGATTATATCTATTGCATACAGTTATGACATTTTTTGATGGCTGTTTCAAAACCACTAAATATATAAAATGTAGGTCTTTTCGTTTTTCAAAATAATATTCCATTTTTGGAATATCATCTTCTGTAAGTTTTTCAGCATATACGAATGCCACAATTTTTTTGTGACTTTTGGGAGACACCTTACTTCTTGTTAGTCTTCCTTTCATTGTTCCTCCTGCTATTTAGTTAAATTTTGGGTTCGTCATAATTCATAATTTACAAATCATACCGAAGGCATCATGCCAAAGGCAGATACGCCCCTGGCGGAGAGCCTTTGGATATATTGTAAGTCAAGTTACAAGTTACGGGTTACGGGTTACGAGTTACGGGTTAAGATTTATCTACCAAAAACTTATGTGTCAG
>JACNFI010000238.1 GCA_014384665.1 Candidatus Cloacimonadota bacterium | reverse complement strand
AATTATGTGCTATTGAATAAATAATCTGTTGAAAGGAAGTCAAAATGGTTATCAAATTAAGAACTGATGGTAAAGAGGTTAAGGTCACAGGGGAAAAGGATATGCCGCCTATGGCAGCTTCTCTTGGTCTTATGAATTGGAATAAAACAGGAAGCTGGCGTAATGTCCGTCCTGTAATTGACTATGATAAGTGTATTAATTGTTTTATCTGCTGGAAATTCTGTCCTGAGCCAGCCATCAAAATTGTTGATGAAAAACCTGTAATTGACTATGATTATTGCAAGGGCTGTATGCTGTGTGCAGAAGAATGTCCTAAAGATGCAATCAATATGGAAGTGGAGGGAAAATGAAGAAGACAATGATGGGAAATTATGCTGCTTCCTGGGGAGCACAACTTTCCCGGGTTCAGGTAATTGCTGCATATCCAATCACTCCTCAGACATTAATTGTTGAAAAACTATCAGAAATTGTTGCAAATGGCGAACTTGATGCAGAGTTTATCAAGGTAGAATCAGAGCATTCTGCAATGTCTGCCTGCATCGGTGCATCTGCTACAGGTGCAAGAGCATACACTGCAACAAGTGCGCAAGGTCTGGCTCTGATGCATGAGATGTTACACTGGGCAGCTCTGGCTCGTCTCCCGATTGTATTAACAAATGTTAATCGTGCAATGGCTCCAGGCTGGTCTATCTGGGCTGACCAAAATGATAGTTTGTCCCAGCGAGATACTGGCTTGATGCATATTTTCGCTTCCAGTTCCCAGGATATTCTTGACTCAACCATTCTCGGCTATAAAGTGAGTGAGCAGGTGCTTCTGCCAACTTTGATTTCTTTTGATGCATTCTTTTTATCACATACAGTAGAAGTTGTGGATATGCCACTGATTGAAGATGTTGATAAATTCCTCCCTCCATATAATCCAGAATATAAACTTGATGTGAATGACCCTCGCTCCTTTGGTGCGCTTACAAGCGAAGAACATTATTACGAATTCAGATATAAAATGCAAAAAGCAATGGAAGATGCAATTGGCTTGATTAAAAAAGAAGGCAGAGAATACGAAAAACTCACGAGTAGATATTATGATTTGATACATCCATATAGATGCGAAGATGCAGACCTGATTCTGGTAACCTCTGGAACTATTGCCGAGACAACAAATGTGGCTGTTGATGAACTGCGGGAAGAAGGCAAAAAAGTTGGTAATCTCAGAATAAGAGTAATTCGTCCATATCCTAAGCAAGATATTCTGAAAGCGATAAAAAATTGTTCCAAAATTGCTGTCATTGATAGAAATATTTCCTGTGGATATCATGGAATTTTTGCCCAGGAATTAAAATCCGCTCTTTATAATGAAACTGATATTCCTGTTTGGGGATATCTTGCTGGCATCGGCGGAAGAGATGTCAAAATTGAAAATATCAAAGAAATTTCAGATGAAACCCTCAAAAGCAAGGAACCTGAAGATATGATTATGAAAGGAGTGAAAGTATGAAACTTACAATTCCAGAACAAGAAGTGATGCAACCGGGTCATCTTGCCTGCCAGGGTTGTGGTGCAACAATGGCAATGAGATACGCCTTGAAGGTTTTTGGCAGAGATACAATGCTGACAATTCCTGCATGCTGCTGGGCTGTGATAGACGGACCATTTCCATATACTGCTGTGAATGTCCCGCTCTTTCATACTGCGTTTGAAACAGCAGCTGTAATGGCATCTGGAATAAAAGCAGGACTGGATGCTCAAGGCAAAACATCTACTAATGTTGTTGCATGGGCTGGTGATGGTGGTACTTTTGATATTGGTATAGCAGCAATCTCTGGCGCTGCTGAACGAAACGATGATATCCTCTATGTTTGCTATGATAATGAGGCGTATATGAACTGCTTATCTCTTGATTCTCTAATAATGACAAAAAATGGTCTTAAAAAGATAACTGAAGTAAAACTTGGAGAAGAAGTTTATGCATTTAATCAAAAAACAGGAGAACTTACACTAAAGAAATGTACCGGGATTTTTGACAATGGTGTAAAGAAGGTTTTTGAGGTGAATACATTACATCATTCAATAAAAGCTACTTCAAATCACCCATTCTTGGTTTTAAAAAGGTCTGGGCGGGGCAAAAAATCTTACTTTGTATGGAAAGAACTGAAAGATTTAATGGAGGATAATGAGATTGTGGTTCTCAAAAAACTCATGCCAGGAAAAAGTTTCAAGTTTAACCCAATAAAACTTTCAAAAAAAGGAGATTATAAGGTAAATAAGATTAATGAAATAGAAATCCCCAAAGTTAGTTCTGAAAATCTTATGGAACTATTAGGATTATATGTTGGAGATGGCTGGGTTAGACCTCAAAAAGCAGAAGTGGGATTTGCCCTTCCAAAGAATTCAAAAGGAAGTAAAAGACTAATTTATCTTTATGAAAAAGTATTTAATCAAAACTTAATTCAAAAAGATGAATTTTATATTTATGTTTATTCTGTTAATTTAGCAAAATTTATAGATTCTCTTGGTTTTGGAAAAGGAGCAAAAAACAAGATTGTTCCTGAATGGGTTTTTACATTACCAGAGTATGAAAAAGAAGCTTTTGTTAGAGGATTGATGTTATCCGATGGTTACAAATTTAAAAATAGCCACAGATATGTCTCTGCAAGTCAGGATTTACTAAGAACCCTAAGATTATTATTGCAGACAATAGGATATCAAGTTGGAAAGATTCATCAGCAGACCAAGAAGAAAGGAACTCTTTGTGTATATAGACAATTATTAGAAGATTCTACTTATGGCTATATTTGTTTTAGCAAAAAGAAAAAACCAGATATTTCAAAATATCTTTCGCAAGTAAAACAAAGAGATTTCTTAGCTGATAATGAGTATTTCAGCACTGAAAAGGTAACCTCAATAAAATTTGTTAAAGAAGAGCCAACCTTAGATTTAAGGGTTGAAGGAGAACATAATTTTATTGCTGATGGAATTGTTGTCCATAACACTGGAATTCAGCGAAGTTCTGCAACTCCTCGCGGTGCCTGGACTACGACTACCCCTATTAAACACTATAAAAAAAGTCCAAAGAAAAATATGGTTGAAATAATAGCAGCTCACCGTGTGCCATATACTGCTACTGCATCTATTGGCTACCCGGAAGATTTCATAAAGAAACTAAAAAAAGCTAAAGAAACCAGAGGATTTAAATTAATACATGTTCTGGCACCCTGTCCAACAGGATGGAAATCAGAACCGAAATATACTGTTAAACTGGCTAAATTGGCGGTGCAGACAAATATATTTCCTATTTATGAAGTTGAAGATGGAATAAAATATACCCAGAACATAAAAGTTAAACAAAGAAAACCTATAACTGAATATTTCAAATATCAGGGTAGATTTAAACATCTTAAGGACGATGAGATAGCATTCATCCAGAAAAAAATTGATGAGGATTACGAAATATTGTTGAAGAAACTGTCATAGCCTTTCCTTAATTAGGGTCTGTCCGTAAACCCCGTTAGATAAAAATTCTTAAAGAATGTTTCCACTATATGATATATAATTATCTAACGGGGTAAAGTTGGTATTTTAAAACCTTACGGATGGTTAAGCTTGCGAAACCTCCGTAATGGTTGTATGTCTTC
>JACNFI010000237.1 GCA_014384665.1 Candidatus Cloacimonadota bacterium | reverse complement strand
GGTTTTATGCTTCCTGTAGCTGTATTTTTAACATGTAGTGTAGGGGATTTTGAGGGAACTAATGATTGTAGAAGTGAAAGATTTTTAAAAGCAGGTTCTCCTGGTGTGCCCAAAGGTGCAATAGCAGCAATTGGCACGGCAACTTATGATACAAATACCTGTTTCAATAACTGCGTAGATGCTGGAATTTTTTATGGAATTTTTGTAGATAAGATATTCAATATGGGAGGAGCTCTTAATAGAGGGAAGTTGAATTTATATAATTCTTATCCTGATAATCCTTATAATGCGGTTTATAAATTTTCCTATTGGAATAATTTGATGGGTGACCCAGGGATGGAGATATGGACAGGTATTCCTGAAGAGATGCTAGTAACTTACGATTCTCAAGTATCAATAGGTGTGAATTATTTAGAAGTCACAGTGGAAAATAGTTATGGTTATACACTTGAAAACGCTTGGGTTACTGCTTTAATGGGAAATGATGAAATTTTTTCAACAGGACTTACAGATAGCATTGGAAAAATATTACTTCCAATTGATATAGAGAATACCGGGAATGTAAACCTTACTGTAACCAAACATAATTTCATACCTCATCTTGGAAGTTTTGATATTGTTCAGGAAGATATTTTCGTAAATGTTTTTGAAATAGAAATTGATGATGATGATGTTGGAACTTCATCTGGAAATGGAGATGGGATCATTAATCCGGGAGAGGATATTGAATTAAATGTAAGTCTGAAAAATTATGGAACACAAACTGCTAATTCTGTTTCCGCAGGAATATCTTCAGAAAGTGAATTCATAACAATAACAGATGAAACAGAACATTATGGTGATATAGCATCAGGTAGTTCTGCTTATCCTTCAGATGACTTTGATTTTTCTGTTTCACCAGATGCTCTTGGTGGAGTAGAAATTCAGCTTAATATTTTTATAGAAGATGGAAGTGGGAACGAGTGGAATGATATAATATATTTGGTTGTAGAAGGACCCAATCTTTATGCTAATAACTATTCAGTAATAGATGGTAATAACGGGATATTAGACCAAGGTGAGACAGCAGAACTTATTGTAACCATAGAAAATGTTGGAACTGTGTCTACCAATGGAATTAATGGCATCTTGTCATGTTCGGATGATAGAATAATAATTGAAGATTCTGTTGGATGTTTCGGGACTATTCCTGCAGGGGAACAAACATCCAATACCAGTAATCCATTTGAGGTTACAGCAAATGCTAATGTTATTCCAGGCAGTCAGTATTTTTTAGATTTATATCTCTATAATACTGATGGTTATGACAACACTTCTAATTTCATTCTTGAGGTAGGTGAAGTAACTGTAACTGACCCACTCGGTCCTGATGAATATGGTTATTATTGTTACGATGATGGGGATACAGACTACGATCTTGCACCCGAATATTCATGGATAGAAATTGACCCGAATTATGGTGGTTCTGGAACGGTCATTCCTTTATATGATAATGGAGATATGGGTGATATTGAAGATATAGATTTGCCATTTGTTCTCAGATTTTATGATTATAATTATACTACTCTAACTGTTTGTTCTAATGGTTGGCTTACACCGGGAGAAACAGAGATAAGATCTTTTATGAACTGGCATATTCCAGGACCTCTTGGACCTTCTCCAATAATAGCTCCTTTCTGGGATGATTTGAAAATAGGTAATGGAAATGTTTGTTATTATTATGATGAAGTATTACATTATTTTATTATAGAGTGGTCGCATTTGCAAAATGATTATGATAACTCAGAAGAAACATTTCAAGTGATATTATTTGATTCAAATTATTATCCAACAACAACTGGAAATAGTGAAATATTTTTTCAATATAAAACAATAAATAATGTTAATCAGGGGAATTATGGTCCATATTCTAATCACGGTCAATATGCTACAGTTGGCATAGAAGACCATACTGGAACAGTTGGATTGGAATATACTTATAATAATCAATATCCGACGGCTGCAAAGACATTGGAAAGTGAGATGGCTCTTCTTTTTACTGGTCCACCAATTCCAGAAGAAGGACCTTTTTTAATCTACGATTCTTATGAGATAGATGACAGCCAGGGTAATAATAATGGGATTGTAAATCCTGGTGAGACCATTGCTATGTCAATCAATTTGCGAAATGTTGGGATTGAGACAGCTTTTGATGTTTATGCCACACTTTCAACAATAGATCCTTTTGTGAATATAACCGATAGCGTGAAATTCTTTGGGAATATTGATTCTTCTGGAACTGGAACAAGTATAGGTTATTATATTTTTGGTGTGGCTACAATATGCCCTGACCAGCACGATATTATTTTTGATTTGAGTATAACATCAGAAGGTGGTTATGAGTGGAGTAGTTCATTTGTAGTAGAAGTCTTGAGTCCAGATATTGCAACATCAAGCGATATACTTGATTTTGAGGAAATTTATATTGGTTATCCTGAATCAATGTCTTTAACAGTTTTTAATGAAGGTTCAGATGTCTTGAATATTACAAATATTTATTCAGACAATCCTGACTTTACTTCAGATACTACTTCATTCAGTTTACAGGATGGCGAAAGCCAGGATGTTATGGTAACTGTTAATACCAGTTTTGTGGGTATGATTAGTGGCACCCTTTTTATAATCAGTAATGACCCTGATGAGCCTGAAATATATGTATCACTTTTGGGTCTGGGGGTGGACTTATTGCCCCCTGATATTTCTGTTTATCCAGAGTGCATAAGTGAAGATTTATTCATTGGCGAGACATCAACACAGACTTTAACAATTTACAATGATGGTGGAAGCGATTTGAGTTTTGAAATAGAAAATACAGTTAATTCTATTGGTGGAATGGCTACTAGTTTTGACGGAGAGGATGATTATATTGAGATATTAGATAATCCTTTATTAAATCTTACTACAGATCTTAGTTTTGGGGGTTGGATAAAAACTTATAGTATATATATGAATTGGCAACCAATTATTGTAAAAGGGATGATGTGGACTGGACACCAAGATTATTATAGATCTGCTTATGGTTTAGGTATTTATAATAGTCAATATTGGTATGATATATATACTAGTGCTGGTTTTGGCAATATAGATCGTTCAGTAATTACTGTTGATATACCAGATACGGATTGGCATTTTATATTTGGGACATTTAATAATGGGTTAATGAAATTTTATCTTGATGGATCTTTAACAGATACTCTTAACGCTGTCTATAGTGAAATTAACACAAATAGTGGATTTCTTGGAATTGGCAGAGAAATACCTTTGCATACTAATCATTTTTATGGAGAAATGGATGAAATACGTATTTATAATGTAGTCTTAGATGAGCAAGAAATACAATCTACAATGAATACTTCTCTAAATGGTAATGAACCTGGATTGATAGGTTATTGGAACTTCAATGGTGATAATCCTTGGTCTGATATTTCTGGAAATGGAAACGATGGCATTGCTCATGGAAATATGACTATTGTGGAATCTACTGCCCCCATCATTGGTTGGCTTTCTGCAACTCCTACATCCTGCACACTTCCTCCAGATTCATCAATAGATATTGAAATCACCTTTGATGCCACTGTTTTAGAAGTCGGTAATTATGAAGCGGA
>JACNFI010000236.1 GCA_014384665.1 Candidatus Cloacimonadota bacterium | reverse complement strand
AGTGAAAATTTTTCAGGTAGAGTTTCAACCACATTTACTTCTAATCTTCGTGTAAATACTTCTATTTCTTCTGAATCTATTACCTGTAATCCTCCAGATGCTTTTGTCTCATTTAGATCAAACTTGGTGAAATATATTTCTGAAGTGCTTCCTACTTTTCCAATTACATCAAAGTCTATAAACGCGACTACTCCCGATTCTGATACTAACTCACTCTTTGCATAAATGACTATTTTTCCTTGACCAGATTTTTCAAGATTAGTTTCTACTCCGTAATTCCTGTCCTCAAGAATTCCTTCATTAAGTGTTAATTCTGTCAAGTGGAATACTTCTGGATTAAATTCAATACCAATATCAATACCCTCAATCGCTGTTACTTCTTCTATAACAATAGGAAGTCTTAGTGTGGAATTAATGCTCGCTTCTATCTCAGTCGCTTCTGAAGATATTTGAGTGAATGGCATTCTTGTATCTGGTGACCAGTTACCTGATACATCTCCAAGTCGTATTCCAATAAAATCCTCATCTATTAAGTCTGAATCTAAGGGTGCATATTCTCGTGTATTTTCATAAACTATTGGAGGCCAATCATCACAATTAGGAATAGGTTCTGGTGTAAATACCCAGTTAATACCACTAGTATTTAATTCGGTAATTAAACCAGCAACATATCTTGCTACTCTTGAGGCATCCATTCCACTAATGAAACCATTCATAGAAACATCTGCAGCAATCATTTCTAGACAATCTAATGTATATAAATCAGCAGCATATCTTGCAATTCTGGAAGCATCCACTCCACTTAATCCACCAAGGTCATCTGTCTTGGATGGAGTTGATACATAATTACCACCAGGAATATCATTGAAGATATAATCTCCACTTGTGGTAGTTGTTGTAGAATAAGTTTCATCTCCAGTAAGTTCTACATCTGCATCTGGAATAGGAGAAGCATCACTATAGTAGCCAATATTTCCTGCTACATCAAATTCACCAGGTCCGGCAGGTTCAATATCATCTAAAAAACGAGGATTAATTCTATATTTTCCATAAGAAAAATCTACAACTCCTGTAATGTGGAATGTTTCACCTACAGTAATAGTAATATTCGCGAAATGATAATCAACTGCATCTCCAACTTTAAAGTGTGTTGCTCCTTCATCATCAGTACAAATGTAATAATAATCCTCATAATATTCTACATAAGCATCTTGAATTTTAACCAATTGCCCTTCCCATTGTTCTGCTGGATTAGTATTTTCAGCTATTGTAGTATCAATATCTGCCCCATCAATAAGCGTGGCCTGATGTACACACCAAACATAATCCAAAGAAATAAGAATTGGGTCTTTCAATTCTGTTAAACTGTAATATTCATCTCTTTTTGCTGCGAAGACAATAAAAGCATTTAAGTTTGTTCCCACTGAATCAACAAAATCGTCATCATAAATTAATACACCATTATAAGCACCAATATCATCACTAACCCATACATTATTATATTCATCATTTGCAGTAAGCATTCCTGCAAAAGTAGCAAGTTTGTCATTCTCAATATGACCTCCTGGATTCAATGTATTTGTCAATGCAATTGGAGTAATTCCAGCATAGAAATCATAATCAGTATCATTTGCTGAATCATAAATATTATCAAGAATAATATCTCCTATCATATCTTCAGAAGCTCCTGTAAGATGAACGAGTTTTGAGTCTGTTTCATCAATGGTTGCATCTGAAAAAGTAATAGTAGATGTTCCTGTTAGAGTATAATCTGAAGCATTAACAGAAGTCATATCTAAATTGTAAAGAACATCAACTTCTTCAGTATTAATTGCGTATGCTTTAGTTATGACAGGTGTAGCACCAGATGGGACTATGTCATCAGCATCTCTTGGATTTATTCTATAGTAATCCTCATACACATCCCAATCAACAACACCTTTAACATTAATTGGTTCTCCTGAAGCAATAGCAGCATCTAATATCGGTCCTATATTATTATATTGATAATCAACATTGTCACCAATTACAAAAGTAGTTACCCAGTCGTCATCTGAACCGATATAATAATCTCTAACTGGTGCTGCTACTAATACATTATCAATAGCAATTAGTTGACCTTCCCATTGCTCTGCGGGATTAGTATTTTCAGCTATTGTAATATCAATATCTGCTCCATCAATAAGAGTTGCTGGATGTACACAGTCAACATAATCCAATGAAATAAGAATTGGAGCTTTCAATTCTGTTAAACTATTATATTCATCTCTTTTTGCTGCAAAGACGAGCATAGCAGTTAAATCTGTTCCAACTGAATCAACAAAATCGTAATCATAAATCAATACACCATTATAAGCACCAATATCATCACTTACCCATACATTGTTATATTCATCATTTGCAGTAAGCATTCCTGCAAAAGTAGCAAATTTGCCATTCTCAATATGTCCTCCTGGGTTCAATGTATTTGTCAATGCAATTGGAGTAATTCCAGCATAAAAATCATAATCAGTATCATTTGCTGAATCGTATATATTATCAAGGGTTAAATCTCCAATCATATCTTCAGAAGCCCCTGTAAGATGAACTAATGTTTGGTCTATTTCATCAATGGTTGCAGTTGAAAAGGTAATTGTTGTGGTACCTGTAAGGGTATAGTCTTCGGCATTTACAGTAGTTAAATTTGCATTATAGAATATATCCATTGCTGTTGAACTGAGGGAGTAAGCTTTTGAAATTGGGATACCTCCAGTTCCTATTGTTAATGATGCATCATCAAGTAGAATAAATTCTTCAGCTGGGGTTCCACTAAAATAGACCCGGACAGCATATTTAACTTGTGTCGCTCCTGTTGGAGCTGTTACTGCAGCTGTCTCAAAGAGTTGCCAATCTTCACTGTTGTTTATAAGATATTCTCCATCAAAAGCACCACCAATGTTAGCTCCTGTATCATCCTTCCAATAACACCACCATCGACATTTAATAACATCAGTATTGTCTTTCACCATTATTGAAAAGTTGTAGTTTGTTCCTTCTACAATACCAGTAACTATTTGGCTTACCTCACCATCATATCCCCCACCATTACTGTTTGCTATAATTTTTAATGCATCTCCAGTAACTCCACCTCCTACTTCTTGAGAGAAAGAACAATCGCCAGATTGGTCATTTAATGTCCAATCATCTGGTTCACCCGCAGTCCAATTTTCAAATCCTGGATTTGATACCATATTTTGTCCAAAAGCCATAGAACTAAATCCAAGAACAAATAAACTTATGAGTAAACCTAAAATGCTTTTTTTCATTTTGACTCCTTATTTTTTATTGTTTGTTTTTGTTGATATAAAATAAACTGCCTATCTTATAAATTATCATATTTGGAATGAATTGGGAACTACAAGTTAATAAAAAAGTAAATATATTTATCTCACCAGGATTTATCCTACGAAGTTTTAACGAAGTAGGACCATCTTCTTTATGAATGTATTATTATTGGTTTCCATTTTGTAGAAATAAATACCATTTACATATTTATTAGCATCCCATTCAATCTGTTTTCTACCTGCTGCCTCAAATCCATTTACTAACTCCGCTACAAGTTGACCACGAATATTGTATATCTGTATCTTAACATTTGTTGCTTCTG
>JACNFI010000235.1 GCA_014384665.1 Candidatus Cloacimonadota bacterium | reverse complement strand
TTTTAGATATTTCTTAGCTTGGATAGATTTCCAAAGTGATTCCATGCATGTCAATTGTTATGTGATTTTTTGATATGGAACTCCAGCCAGAGTCCGAGTAGGAAAGAATCCGTCTTCATTTCATTACGCCGTGACGATTAGAACGCAGATTAACGCTGATGAAGCTGACCGACACAGATTCAGAAAATAAAAATAAAGAAAATTCTTAAAATTGACTATCCCCTTGGCAGAGCCTCGAAGAATTATTTGATTGATTTTAATTCTCTATCAGCGAGAATCTGTCTGGTCTGTGAAAATCAGTGTACTAAATACTGGATTCTCTCTTCCGAGGGAATGACATCGCTTCAACCTCCGAATGTTCGGTTCGTTGAACTTCCGAGTGTTGAAGGAGAGAGACAATTTTGTCGAAACATTGGGATGATCCCGAAGAAATTCTGGAACAATCAGAAGTTTCTTTAAGTAACTCAACATTCCAATGTTGAGTCTGTGCAAGATGCGCAAGACTCGAATCTTGCGTTACTGTATTCCCCTCCTATTTACCAATCCCTACCCCCTTACTACTCTTAAAGAAATAGAGCAAGAAGCCCATGTTTCTGAAAAGGTTAGCTTTACCAAGCCAGTCTTCATTTCAGTCTTTACTATGTTACGCCCCGATAAAACGACTTGGTAAACTCGGGCTGTGTAAAGATTTAAATTAATTTGACAAAAATTTATTCAATTTTTATTAAATACTATATTTTAAATTATTTGGAGGAATAATGAAAAAAATTGTAATTTTAGTATTAGTGCAAATTCTATTTTGCACACTTATTTATGCCGGCGGTATCGTTCCGCCAAGGCAAGACCCAAACAATCCAGTATGGGTTAAAGGTGAAATTCTAGTAAAATTCAAAGATGATGTTGAACTGCAGATAATCTCTAACAGAGCTATTCTGGAAACAGGAATAAAATCCCTTAATGAACTTAATAGCAAATGGCAAGTTTCTGAGATGGAAAAGATATTCAAAACTGAAGAAAAAAGAGCAGAAACTAAAACTATAAAAACTTATACTGGAGAGATAATTGAAGTTCCTCAACTCTTTAATATCTACAAGATGAAAATACCGGTTAACACTGATATAGAAAAAGCTGTTGAGGATTTTGAGAAAAACCCAAATGTAGAATACGCTGAACCTAATTATATTGCCCGGATTTGTATTATACCGGATGATCCAAGTTTTTCCAACCAGTGGGGATTGCATAATACAGGACAATATCATTTGGCAGATGCTGATATTGATGCACCTGAAGCCTGGGAAATTGAAACCGGTGATACAACAGTTGTTATTGGTATTATTGATACAGGTGTGGACTATGGACATCCTGATCTTGCTGATAACATAATAAGCACCGGTTATGATTTTGTTAACAATGATGATGATGCAATGGATGATAATGGACATGGTAGTCATGTTGCCGGTATTGCAGCAGCAACTACAAATAATGCCCTGGGAATAGCAGGTGTAGCCTGGAATTGCAAAATTTTACCTGTAAAAGTTTTGCAAAGTAATGGTTATGGAACTTATTCCGATGTTGCAAGTGGTGTTAATTATGCAGCAAACAACAATGCAAAAGTTATTAATTTAAGCCTTGGAGGATATACAGAATCTTATACTTTGCGTGATGCATTAGAGAATGCTTATACTACTTCTGTTATAGTGGCAGCAGCCGGAAACCATATACCCCCATTAGACATACCATTCTATCCAGCAGCATGGAGTTTTGTTATTGGTGTCGGTGCTTCTGATGTGCTTTATGATAATATAAACGAAATCTGGTATGAAGGAAGAGCAGTATTCTCAAACTATGGAATTAATGCTGACCTATATGCTCCAGGTGTAAATATTTACAGCACAATTCCTCTTTTCCATCCTCATACTTATAGTTATGCTTCCTGGAATGGTACATCGATGGCAGCTCCTTTTGTTACCGGCACTGTTGCATTGATTCGTTCTTATTACTCTGATTGGTCTAATGAGCTAATACACGGACAACTTATATATTCTTCTGATGGAATTGTTGGTGGTATAAGGCTTAATGCTCATAGAACATTGATAGAAATACCAGAACCACAGCTATCACTTTACTCACACACAATTATTGATACATTACCGGGATGTGACCAGGATGGCATAGCGGATGCAGGTGAAACTGTAGAAATGGTATTTGACATACAAAACACATGGGGACAAGCTTATAATGTAGAAGCCATATTAAGTTATCATTCTTATGAAGATACTTGCTTTGTTACTATTATTGATTCTATTGCTACTTTTGGAAGCGTTAGTCCTTATGCTCATGTAAATAATGAAACAAATCCCTTTAAGTTCTATGTAAAAAGCAGCACTCCCAATAATACCGATGTTTACTTTGATTATGAAATCACTTGTGATGAAGGATATAGTTTTGCAGGAACATTTTTCATAACTACCCAAAGAGGGATTGAAATTGGTGGTATAATATCAGAGAATACTACATGGAGTAACGATTATCTTTACATTGTTACAGCCAACACTCTTGTTCAGCAAGGAGTAACTCTAACTATTGAACCCGGAACAAGAATGCAATTTTGTGCTGATAAATATCTAAGAATTGATGGCTGCCTTGTAGCAATTGGAACTGAGGACAGCATCATTACTTTTACTTCTAATGCACAAAATCCTGCACCAGGAGATTGGGAAGATGTACGATTTTATGATAATAGTGTTAACGCAGTATTTGATGTTAATGGTAATTATCTATCTGGTTCAATAATGAAATATACTGAACTTGAATTTGGAAGTAATGTGATTAGTATATCTAATGCCTCACCTTATATTGCGAATAATTATTTAAACAATAATAAAGGTGTTTATGATGGAATTATTGAAATATTTGGAAATGAAGCTGTAAGAATTGAATATAATTGGTTAATAGAAAATGATATTACTCCTTATGGCGATGCTATTCGCTGCGAAGGTAATAATTCTGATAACTTATTATATAAGAATAAAATAGAAAGCAATTTATGTTGGGGACTTTCGATATCTTTTGGAATTGCAGAAAAAAATATAATACGTGGTAATCAAACAGGTATTTATATAGGTAGTGGTGCAATTGGCATCTATAACAATATTTGTCATAATAAATATAGAGGGGTGGATAATTCTGGTACATTCAACAACAATAATATATTTAGTAATGGAAGTTATTATAATTCTTTACGTGCTGGTGGATTTCAAGGCCCGGGTATTACAACATATAATAACATTATTAGTAATCATCACTTACAGAATGATATTTACGAGGTTATTGGACATTATCAAATCAATCCACACAATAACTACTGGGGTACCACAAATCAAGATTCAATTGATGCATGGATTTGGGATTACTACGATGACTTTGATTTAAATATTGTTGATTATGACCCATTTGAAACAATACCTATTGTAGATGCTCCGGGTTTTCTTTATCAGGTAGAATTCAATCCACCTCCACCGATCGGATGTGAAGTTGATACATTTAATCTTATTTTCAGCAAGCCAATGGATATTAGTATCCAACCCTATATTACTTTTGGAGTATGCGAACCATATACACAGCATATAATAGAAGGTGCCTGGGT
>JACNFI010000234.1 GCA_014384665.1 Candidatus Cloacimonadota bacterium | reverse complement strand
CAAATTCCTAATGTCAAATAAAATGACAAAGCCTAAATGTCAAATCGTGCAAAAACAAAATCTCCGAAGACTAATCCTTTTATATTTGTTCACCCCGTTAGATATTTATCTTATTAGATTTTTACTATCTACTCTGGTAAAACTATCTAACGGGGTAAATTTGATATTTGATATTTGAAATTTTATTAGAAATTAGAAATTCTTGCCCCGTTGGATAAGTTTTTCTATCCAACGGGGTGAATAATTAGTCATTTAAATAGCCTTTATAAAAGAGTCTCAAGGCAGAATAAAAATTTCTTGCCAAAAATTACACGAATTTTATTGATAAGAGCCTAGTGAATATTACATCATATTTTAAAATTATTCGCCCATTAAATTTTCTTTTTGTTATAATAGCAGTTCTTTTTGGAGCTATGTATAAAGCTGATTCTCTTCATTTTATTATTTCTATTTTGGCTGCTTTTTCTGCTGCACTAATCTCAGGTGGCGGGTATGTAATAAATGATTATTTTGATAGAGATATTGACAAAATAAACAGACCTGAAAGACCAATACCAAGTGGTAAAATTTCTATAGCAGCAGCGCGGAGATATGCAATAATTCTTTTCTCAATTGGTTTCATTCTCAGCTTTTTTCTTAACAATGTATGGATAATCCTTATTGCTTTATGTGATTCATTACTGCTATATTTCTATGCTTACAAAGGGAAGAAAATAGGATTATGGGGAAATTTGATTGTTGCAATTGTTGCAGCCTCTACATTTATTTATGGAGGTCTTTCTAACAATAATATAGTGAATTCACTCTTTTGTTTTGGATGTGCACTCTTTTACACTGTGATTCGTGAACTTGTAAAAGATATAGAAGATGTTGAGGGAGACAGAAAAATCAAAGCCAAAACTGTCCCTATTATGTTTGGTCAAAATATTACAATAGGATTAGCATTTCTATTCTGGTTATTTCTAACTATCTTAACAATAAGTGGACTTAATCATTTTTATAAAATACAAATTTTTATTACAATTATTATTTTGGTTAATACTTATCTTTTGGTAAATTTAATTGTCTTAACTCTGTATACGAACAAAAAAGTTGCAGGTTATTCAGAAAAAATTATGAAATTGAATATGTTCATTTTTTTAATTTTACTCTGGATAGGACAATGATTATCAGGGGCAGGGGCAGTAGCAGGGGCAGCGGCAGTATGCAGATGCAGTGATATAACTTAATAATAAAACAAGGAGATTTCCTATGAATAAAGACACAGTTTATGATTTTTTGTTAAAAACCATAAAAACCAAAGGAGCTGGTTTTCTTTGCTTAATAGACCCTGATAAACAGGAATCAGAAAAGGCTGTTAAATTAGCAAGAAAATGCGCAAAGTCAGATGTGGACGCTATTTTTGTTGGTGGAAGTATTATGTTAGAAGACAACTTTAATTCTACAATAAAAGCTATCAAACAATTTGTGAAAATCCCAATCATAATATTCCCCGGAATTTTTAATGTATGCGCATCACATGCAGATGCAATCCTGTTTATGAGTATGGTAAGTAGCAGAAATCCACAATTATTAATAGGCGACCAAGTAAAGGCTGCCCCCTTAATAAAAAAATCAGGAATTGAGACAATTCCTACTGGTTATATGCTCATTGAATCTGGAGCTCTGACATCTGTCCAATATATGAGCAATAGTGTCCCAATCCCCAGAGATAAATATGATATTGGAATTGCCCACGCTCTCGCAGCTCAATATTTAGGTATGAAATTAATCTTTATGGATGCGGGAAGTGGGGCAAAAAGGTCTATCCCTTTAGAAATGATTAGACAAGTAAAAAGCAATATAAATATTCCTCTTATTATTGGTGGTGGAATAAAAACACCAGAGGAAGCCCAAGAAAAAGTTAAAGCCGGTGCTGACTTTATTGTGATAGGCAATGCTATTGAAAATAATGATGACCAGAACTTAATAGAAGCCCTTGCTAACGCAATACATCAAACTCTTTAAGATTTACATTATTAAACTAACAAAATATGATTGACATACATACTCATATTCTTCCCGGGATTGATGATGGCTCAAGAAATATTAAAGAAAGCATAGATATACTCAAAGAACTAATATCTCAAGGGGTTAAAGAAATAATTGCAACACCTCATATTATTTCAGGGGTTTATGATAATACAAGAAAAATAATAGATGAAAAGATTGAGGAATTAAACTCTGAAATAACCACTTATAAACTTCCAATCAGAATCCACAAAGGTGCAGAGCTTTATTGTGAACCAAACTTAATTGAAAAAACTAAACGAGAAGACCTGAGTCTTGCTGGAAGTAAATACATCCTGATTGAATCTGATATGCAAAGATTTCCTGATAATTTCGAAAATATTCTCTACCAATTTCAGATAGCTGGATATACACCTATACTTGCTCATGCTGAAAGGTTTGCACCATTTATAAATGATTTTAACTATTTGCTTGATATAATAAATCGTGGCATCCTTGTACAAATCAATAGTGGAAGTCTTTTTGGTGATTATGGGGATAATGTTCAAAAATTGGCTCATAAAATATTAAAAACCGGATGTGTGCACTTCATTGCTTCTGATGTTCATGGCTTAAATAAACGACCGATTATGTTAAAAGAGGCATATCAATTCTTATCTGAGAATTTCAATGAGAATCTGCCAAAACTCTTGATGAATGAGAATCCAAAGAGACTTATTCAAAATAAAGAAATCGAAAATATGGTAGAAAATTATTATGTTGAAGAGAAAACCAAACAAACTTTAAAAGAAAAGATTAAAAATTTTTTTAGAATATAAAAAATACAATTAACATCTCTTACAATTATTTTAATCCTTCAAGATAAATATGAAACATATATACTGGCAAGCCGATAGAAACAGGATTATAAATCCTGTTATGATCAGTTTTGTACTTATTATTCGTTTAATAATATTTTCCTCCCAGTTGATATTAACACTATTTGTAATGGTGTTTAATATTTATTATCTATGTCCTATTTCCAGATGAAACACTCATGTCTCGAAAACAAATCGGGACACCCCATTAAATAGGAAAAGAGATTTAACGGGGCAGGCAAAGGAGAATAAAAATAACACACCCCTAAATTCTTCTTTGGAGAATTCTTCCCCTCTTGTTGAGCGGAGCGAAATCCCGATTTTTCTCGGGGAGAGGGGTGGCATTCCGATAAAATCGGAATGACGGGGTGTGTAATCTGCGTGCTATTTACAGATGAAACATTCATGTCCCGAAAGAAACTCGGTACACAAAGGAGCATGAAAATTATTAAGGATTCAAAATAGTTTAATTATATGAATAAAATATTGTTCGTGTTAGTTCGTGTAGTTCGTGGCTAAAAAAAGGTATTTACATATGAAACGTTTATGTCCCCGATTAATCGGGGACACAAAGGAGAATGAAAATTGAAGGATGGAATGCACAGATTCCAATTGTTCCTAACAGGATTTGTAATCCTGTTTATCAAAACACCATTACAAATGGTGTTAAGATCGTTTCAATGTAATTGTAATTCGTAATTTTACATTTATGTTCATTCTCCGTAGTCCCGATATAATCGGGACGAAGGATGAACCTTTGTGGTTAGAAAGGATTTTCA
>JACNFI010000233.1 GCA_014384665.1 Candidatus Cloacimonadota bacterium | reverse complement strand
CGAGAAATTAACTGAAAAAGAAAATTTCCAATTTATACAGCAGCGTAACTTATACGATTTTATGCGCCGCTTGATGGTTAAAAGATTTGAAAGCTCTTTCGGTTCTTTTGAACAAAGTATAAAAAATTTCAAAAAAATTACTAAAATTGTTTTAGAATTTATTGAAAAAACAAATAAATATATACTTGATCGGTCTCTGCTGGAAAAAATATACAGTGAAGATATAGAAAAAATTGAAAAATATCTAAAAGATTATTCTGAAAAAATACGTAGCGGTGACTATCCCAAAAACCACAAAATTTACAAAGTTGAAGAATTTAAATATAAAGACGATTTTATTGCTCATATTAATGTCGATTTAATTCTTTTTGATAAGATTTTAAAAGAACTATCAAATTTAGATTTAGTAAAAAATGATCCTAAAACAGATTGTTTGATAATAAATATTAAGAAAATATTAAAACAAAAACCAAATTATGGAGAACCTAAAAGAAAACTTATTATCTTTTCCGAATATCTTGATACTGTTAAATATCTTAAACCGGTAATTGAAAAACATTTTGGGAAAAAACTTTTGGTTGTAGCCGGTAATCTTTCAATAAATAAAATATCAGAGATAAATAAAAACTTTGATGCCATCTCGGAAAACCAGGAAAACGAATATGATATTTTACTTTCTACTGATAAAATTTCGGAGGGCTTTAACCTAAATCGTGCAGGAATGGTAATCAATTACGATATTCCATGGAATCCTGTCAGAGTGATTCAGCGTGTCGGCAGGATTAATCGTATCAGTAAAAAAGTATTTGATGAACTTAATATTGTTAATTTCTTCCCAACAGAAAAAGGTTCGGAATTGGTTAAATCACGAGAGATCGCCGGTAATAAAATGTTTCTGATTCACTCTACTTTAGGGGAAGACTCCAAAATATTCGATATCGATGAAGAACCATCACCATCCGGATTGTTTGAAAGAATTCAACAAAATCCTGATAACTTTGAGGAAGAAAGTTTTTATACAAAAGCTCTTAAAAAGTTTTTGGAAATAAAAGGGAAATATCCGAAGTTGATTGAAGAAATTAAGAAATTTCCACCAAGAATAAAAACCGCAAAAATATTTGACGAAAACGAGCTTCTGGTTTTCTTTAAAAAGGGGAGACTCTACATTCACGGGATCAAACAAGACGAGAATGATCAAGTGTATTCAGCTACTTTTGAAGATGTATTTGATAAAATAATTTGCAATAAAGATGAACCTAAAATGGCACTTAGCAACCAATTCTGGGGATCATATGAAAAAGTAAAAAAACATAGAGAATCTCGATATGTTCCGGTTAGTGAACAAAGCATAGAACAAAAAGCACTAAATAACCTGAAAAGTTTTATTTCAAAACCTTGGGCAGAATTAATACCTCATTTAGATTTCTTAAGGATTTTGCGAGAAGATATTCTGGATTATGGCACCCTGTCCGATTATACTATGCGCCGTATTGCCAATTTAGAAAGTTCGAATGAAACAATGCAGAAAAAATCTGTTTTAGAAATAATTAAAATAAAACAAGAGTTGGGTGAAGATTATTTACAGAAAGAAAAAGAACGGCAAAAATATCTATTAAAAGAAATAATTATTGCAATTGAGAATAGGAAACTATGAAAGTGATAAAAGAACGTAACTATGCTTTTATTGACAGCCAAAATTTGAATTTAGGTGTCCAAAGTTTAGGATGGAAATTGGATCATAAGAGATTCAGAATTTATTTAAAAGAAAAATATGATGTGAAAATTGCTTATATGTTTATAGGGTTTGTTCAAACTAACCAGACCCTTTATAGCTCTCTTCAAAAAGCGGGTTATGTTCTTAATTTTAAACCAACTCTGCCTGATAAAGATGGAAATATAAAAGGTAATGTAGATGCGGATTTAGTTTTGCAAGCTATGATCGATTATGATGAATATGATAAAGCTGTTATTGTTAGCAGTGATGGTGATTTTTATTCTTTGGTAAATCATCTTTATAAGAATGGTAAATTAGAGCGTGTGATAAGTCCATATACTAAAACTTGTTCAACTCTTTTAAAAAAAACTGCTAAGGAAAAATTAATTTTTATGGATAATCTAAAACAAAAACTTGAATATAAAAAAAAGCACCGCTAAAGGACGAAACCTAATAGAGGTACTTTTTATGTATATACGGTTGAAAAACTAAAATATATTTTTTGTGTGTCAAGTAAATATGTAAAAAAAATTAAAAAAAATTAAAAAAATGTTAAAAAATATTATTGACGATTTTGATATAGAAAGATTTACGCGATTTTTCCGTGATAAAAACCGTGCCTTTGCACCGATCAAAGAAAAACTGGATCGTTATAATGACAAAAATTTTATACATGGCTTGAAGTTAGGCGAAATTAAATTTACTGATGCTGAGGAAATGATAATATGTGCTTTTGAAGTAACCCAGCCCCTAACCGAAAGAAGCGGGAAAAAAGCACAATACGAGAAAGCTAAAAAGATTTTAAAGGAAACTCAATACGATTCGGGTATTTTCATATTTTATGATCAAAAAGGAAATTTCCGCTTCAGTTTAATTTACGCCAATTATCTCGGTAGAAAAAGAGATTGGAACAATTTCCGGCGATTTACTTATTTTGTATGCAAAGAATTTACTAATAAGACATTCTTGCAAAGAATTGGTAAAGGCGATTTTTCAACTTTAGAAAAAATCAAGGACGCATTCAGCGTTGAAAAAGTAACCAAACAATTCTACAAAGATATTTCATATTGGTATTTTTGGGCTATCCAAAATACAGAATTTCCTAAAGATGCGAAAAAAGAAAAAAATGGCAGAAACATAGCAATTATCCGGTTGATTACCCGCCTGATCTTTATCTGGTTTATGCGAGAGCGAAAATTAATACCGAAAAATCTTTTTGATTATCATAAAATAAAACAAATTCTAAAAGACACTTCACCCGAGAAAACAACTTATTACAAAGCCATTTTGCAAAATCTATTTTTTGCAACACTTAATACCAAAGAAAGAAAATATCGTTTTCAAATTTCGGGATGGAAAAACAGCAATTACATGGATCACAGTGTTTATCGCTATCAGGATTATTTTATTAACAGTGCTGAAGCTCTAAAAATATTTAAAGAAATTCCTTTTCTAAACGGTGGTTTATTTGATTGTCTGGATAGGTCATCAAAACAGAATAATAATCAGGGAGAAGTGCGCATCGATGGTTTTTCTGACAAAGAAGTGGGATTAAAATTCCCGAATTTCCTTTTCTTTTCCGAAGAAACTAATGCAGACTTGAACAAGGATTTTGGAACAAAAAATAAAAATTACAAAGTTCAGGGCTTGATAAATATCCTGTCTGCATACAATTTTACCATTGATGAAAACGATCCCAACGACCAAGAAGTGGCGCTCGACCCGGAACTTCTCGGAAAAGTATTTGAAAATCTACTCGCCAGTTTCAACCCCGAAACTTCATCCACTGCCCGAAAAGCTACAGGTAGTTATTACACTCCTCGAGAGATTGTTGATTATATGGTCATGCAGTCTTTAAAAGAATACTTTAAAACACATTTGAAAGATATTGAAGAATTAGAGAAGAAACTGGATGAACTTTTTGCGGCTGATAACGAAAATAA
>JACNFI010000232.1 GCA_014384665.1 Candidatus Cloacimonadota bacterium | reverse complement strand
GTACTCATATGAACCGTTTCAACGGTTTTTCACATTTTTGATAATCCCCAATTAAACCCGTTCCTGACGATCCTCGATTAAGCCCTTTCCTGGTCCCCGATTTACTCGGGGAGCTCAGGAATCGGGGACAGGAATTGGGGATTGGATTGTGGAAACCGAATTGATCTATTAGTGGGAAATAAATTGGTAATCGTATTAAAAGCAGTAGATAATCTAAATGATATACATTTAGCACAAACATTGACTTACTTAAAATTAGGAAACTTAAAATTAGTTCTATTAATAAATTTTTCCCAAGGATCTCTGACTGAGGAGCCTGCCTGCCAAAGCAAACGGCGGGTAGGGAGCTGCCTCTGGCATGATGCCTAAGGCATGAAATGTTTTATTACTAAAAAATGGAATAAAAAAAATTATCAATTAATCTTTGCGAACTTTGTGCCTTTTCCCGACTTTAGTCGGGATCCCGTATCTATCGGGATTTGAGTCCTTTGTGGTTAATTACTATTGCAGTTTCGCTGCGATATGTGTTAATAAAAAAAGAAATGAGTTGAACTTTACCTATGGAATTCTCTAAGGCATAAAAAAATTGACAGTATAATTGGTTTATTTTTTTTATTGTTTTAATCAAGTATTGTTTTTTAAATGAAAAGAATATATTATGCAATTACATCAAGCATTTATTATTAAAGCAAAGAAATTAGGTAATAAAATAGCTGTTTATGACCAGACAACGGGTAAAGATATCAGTTATAGCAAAATGCTAATTGCCTCCTTG
The DNA here is from genome assembly GCA_014384665.1 of Candidatus Cloacimonadota bacterium. Classification (GTDB taxonomy): domain Bacteria; phylum Cloacimonadota; class Cloacimonadia; order JGIOTU-2; family JGIOTU-2; genus JACNFI01. The sequence continues at coordinate 2,885 of JACNFI010000232.1, read as the reverse complement.
ATTTTATCAAAATATTTTTCAAGATATCATGGAGAGCATATTGGTGTTATGGTTCCTACATCTGCAGGGTGTATGTTATCTGTACTTGGTTCTTTAATGTGTGGTAAGACACCTGTAATGATAAACTATGCAACTGGTGCCCGAGAGAATTCCATTTATGCACAGGAAAGGTGCAGCTTTAAAACCATTATCACAAGCAAGAAATTGCTGGACAAATTAAATGTTGAACCCCTTGAAGGTATGGTTTATCTTGAAGACATAATGGAATCACTAACAATCTTTGATAAACTGAAAGCAGCGATTAAGTCAAAACTTCCAGGCTCAATTTTGCATTTACTTGTGCATAGAGGTTCAGAGAACGAGAATTGTGTTATTTTGTTCACAAGTGGAAGCGAAAGAGACCCAAAAGCTGTTCAACTTTCGCACAAGAATATTTTTCATAATATTAATGCGTTGCCCAAAATAATTGACATAGATGCAAGTGACATTTTTGCAGCAACCCTTCCTGTATTTCATGTTTTTGGTTTAACAACAACTTTCTGGTTACCAATTCTCATTGGAGCATCTATTGTTGCTCATGCGAACCCATTAGATTATAAAGCAATATGCGATTCAATCAAGAAATATAAAGTAACTCTTTTACTTGGAACTCCAGCATTTTTCTATGGTTATTTGCAGAAAGCAAAGATTGGGGATTTCGCTTCTATTAGATATGCTATTGCCGGTGCAGATAAAGTTACAGACCAACTTCGGGAGGGATATATGAGGAAACACAATTTAGAAATTATGGAAGGTTATGGCACTACAGAAACAAGCCCTGTAATTTCAGTAAATGTTCCAGGCGCTAATAAACCTGGAAGTATAGGCAGACCACTTCCCGGTGTTAAAGTTAAAATTATAGATAGAGAAACAGATAAAGAGCTTCCTCCTAATAAGGAGGGTAAGATTATAGTAAAAGGTGAGCTGGTTATGAATGGCTACTTGGGAGACCTTGAAGAGACCTCACTTCGCATCCGTGATGGCTGGTATGATACAGGAGATATGGGAATATTAGACGATGATGGATTTCTCTGGCATAGAGGAAGATTGAGGAGATTTGTAAAAATTGGTGGAGAAATGGTCTCTCTGGTTCGTGTTGAGAATATTTTAGAAAAACTACTTCCCGAGGATGCTGTTTGTTGCGTAGTTGATGTGCCTAATCCAAAAAAAGGTTCTGATATTGTTGCTGCAGTTACTACAAAAGAAATTAATAAAAAGCAGATTCAGAAAAAAATGGCAAAAGAGCTTCCATCTATTGCTATTCCCAAAGAATTTCATGTAATTGAGGATATTCCAATAATGCCCAGTGGTAAAGTAAATTTCCGTGAAGTAGAAAAAATATGTAGAAAATTAGAAAATGATAAAACTAATTAGTGTCCGTCCGTAAAGTTGGTTTTTAGACCTTCTGAATGGTTGGATCCCCAATTCAATTGGGGATTCGGAATGGTTTTGTAGAGCGAATCAACCATTGCGAAGGTCTATCCCCAATTTAATTGGGGACCATTCGCAAGGATTTGAGTTTACGGACAGACACTAATTAAAATAATTTTGTTAATGAGGACAAATGAGCAAGAAAGCTAAAAAGAAACTGAAAAAGAAAAAATCTGTTATAAGAGAATGGATTGAAGCAATAATATTTGCAGGAATTGCGGCAATTATTATCCGTACATTTGTTATTCAAACTTTCAAAATACCAACAGGTTCAATGGAACAAACTTTTCTAATAGGTGATTTTTTAATTGCTAATAAATTTATTTTTTATTTTCGTGAGCCCAAACAATTTGAACCTATTATTTTCAAATACCCTCTTGATACATATCATCCGCAACCTAAAGAAAGATATGCCGAGATTATTAGACCAATATATTGGGATAAGAAAAATTTCTTTTTTAAATATTATAAACGGCGTGATTTCATAAAAAGAATCATAGGTATGCCTGGTGATACATTACAAATCATAAATAAAAATGTTTATATTAATGGAAAATATATTAAAGAAGATTATGCTCAACATATTGATTATCACATAATATCACGAGAAAAAGGTCACCTTTATATAAATTCTGAATTTATGGGCAGCAGGGATAATTTTGGACCTCTGGTTGTGCCAGAGGGAAAATATTTTTTAATGGGTGACAATAGAGACAACAGCAGTGATTCTCGTTACTGGGGATTTTTAGACAGAAAATTGATAACAGGCACACCAATGATTATATACTGGTCTTGGGGTAAACACCATCGCATCCGCTGGAGAAGATTACTAAAGATTGTTTAATGTAACCACCGAAGATACTGATAAACACTGAAAAATATAAATCCTAAACAAGCTAAATAGAAATCGTGGATTTATTTTATTATCGGGGTGTAGCGCAGCTCGGTAGCGCGCTTCGTTCGGGACGAAGAAGTCGTCGGTTCAAATCCGACCATCCCGACCAGTATCAAAATAATGTTCTATCTGTTGTTATATAGTATTATATTTTACTTGGCAAAATTGTAACTATCTTTAATTAAGAATAAATTTCTTTAATATTTTAATGAGTCCATTCTAAAAGGTATTTCCCGCGAAATACGCGAAAAATACATGCGGATATTACTGAATTTACCCCGTTAGATAGAATCATATCCCGATCCCAAGTGAAATAGAAAAGAGAGATTTCACAGGACAGGTAAATCGGGGTGGGACAAGAGTATCTAACGGGGTGTCCCCAATTTAATTGGGGATCACGGGTTTTTATAGTGAATTCTTTTAATATATTAAGAAAAATTGATTTTATTACAATACTATTTTCTATATTTGTGAACAAAATCTACAAGATAAAATAATATAGCAAAAAGAATAAATGGAT
>JACNFI010000231.1 GCA_014384665.1 Candidatus Cloacimonadota bacterium | reverse complement strand
GTGGATATAAAAGGTTACGAATTATTCAGTATAGGTATCAACCCCATAGTGGTGCTGAATGTCAAAGACAAAAAGAAAGATATACAAAAATACAGAGATTCTACACTCTATATTATCTTTTCCAAACCGAGGGAGCCTGAGGATAATGATAATGAAAAAATAATCGTTTTCGGTAATTATGGACCTACCCTACCCCAACCAAGGGAAGAAGAAACAGTTCTAATATTCTTGAAAAAACATTTAAAAGAAGGTTATTTCTTGGTGGCAGGAGGAAGCGATGGTTATATCCATTTAGACACTGATTCCACAGAAAAGTTGGTAGAGCTCAAGAAGGAAATCGGGCTGTATCGTGAATGGTGCAGGCAAATTAAGAATGTAAAGCTAAGTAAAACTATGGATAGCTACTACCGGAAAACCTTAAAATTTATAAAAGAAAATATACGAGGAGGACAAAAATAAAAATAATAAAAGATTACAATAAACTTGATTCTTTTTGTATCAAACAAAAAAGTGACTCCAAGCAAGAAGGACACAAAAGTATCAGGAGAGTTTAATGTATAAAAGAAACTTTTATCTTAACAAAATTCAACCTTTTATCGATAAACCTGTAATAAAGGTAATTATCGGTATGCGTAGAGTTGGGAAAAGTGTGTTTCTCAAACAGTTGATTGATTTATTAATGGAAAAGGGAATTTTCAAACAAAATATACTCTATATAAATATGGAGTCACTTGATTTCGATTTTATCAATGATCATAAGGATCTGCATAATTATTTTCAAGGGCAATTTAAAAAAACAAACGGGAAAAAATATCTTTTGATAGACGAAGTTCAGGAAATAAAAAACTGGGAAAAGGCAGTAAATTCCTTTCTGACAAAAGGTGAAACAGATATTTATATTACCGGTTCAAATTCAACGATGTTGTCTTCGGAACTTTCCACACTTATTTCCGGAAGATATACAAAATTTGAAATATATCCTTTAAGTTTTTCTGAATTTCTAAAATTCCGAAATAAGAAAAAAAAAGGATTGCAGCAGGAATTTAAGAATTATCTAAAATATGGAGGTTTGCCTGGCATACACTATTTTGATCTTATCGATGAACAGGTATTTCAGTATATAGATTCGATTTATGATACGATTCTTCTTAAAGATATAATACGGAAAAATAATGTCCGAAATGTTACCTTTATGGAAAATATCTATAAATATATTTTTGATAATATTGGAAATATTTTCTCTGCCAAAAAAGTTGCCGACTACCTGAAATCACAAAAATTAAATGTTAGCGTGCAAACTGTTCATAATTATATAGAGTATCTTCTGCAAACTTTTACCGCTTTTAAAGTTAGAAGATATGATATAAAAGGTAAAAGAATTCTGGAATTGTATGAGAAGTATTTTGCCGGTGATATTGGAATCCGAAATTCTATTTTGGGATATAAAGAAAATGATATTTCAGGACTTTTGGAAAATGTGGTTTTCTTGGACTTATTAAGAAAAGGATATAAAATCTCCATTGGAAAGTTTGCTGATCTGGAGATTGATTTTATTGCAGAAAAACACGATAAAAAGTTTTATTTTCAGATTGCATATTTACTTTCTACAAAGAAAACTGTCGAGCGGGAATTTGATCCCCTGCTGAAAATTAATGATAATTATCCAAAATATGTTTTAAGTATGGATGAAATATTTCCGGAAGATTTTAAAGGAATAAAACGATTGAATATAATAGAATTTTTGCTTTCTGAAGATTTTAATTAGAAAATTGATATTTTGAATTTAAAAAATTCAGAGTATGGAATCAAAAAAAAAGAATTTCTTATCCTATATTAAAAAACATTTTACAGAATTAAAAAAAATAGGAGAAAAAAATGAAAAGAAAAAATGAATTTATCGCATTGAGTTTGCTGTGCCTTGTGATGTTATCCCCCTCCATATCATTTGCACAGCTTACTGGAATTAAGTATATTGGGGGAACTACTCCTGATTATGAAACAATTGAATCCGCAATCAATGATTTGAATTCTCAAGGTGTGGGAAACGGCGGTGTAACATTCTTAATCTGTGATGGAATTTATAATGAAAGTGATAATTTAACTATTCTTGATGTTGTTGCATCAGCAGAAAATCCTGTTGTCTTCAGACCCGATGTTGGAGCAATAGTAGAAATTAACATTACAATAACTGGAGATTTCAGTTATGCATTTAAAATTCATAACTCAGATTATATTAGTTTTAATGGAACTCCCTATGGTTCAGATGATAATAGTAGAAATATGACAATCAACGGCATCCGTAATAATGAGGATGATGTTTTTGTTTTCTGGATAGCAAACGGTTCAGACAACATCACATTAGAAAATATGATTATCAACAGTGTAAGCGATCCACTATATGATACTGGTTGGTCTACCCCTGTTTATTGTTCAACTTATGAGGTTCCATCACCTTTAGTTGGTTTGGATTCATTCACGCTTTCTAACTGCGAAGTTATTGGCGGTTCTACCTATGGTGTTTTTATGGATGGAGAGAGTGGTAAGGAACTGTCCAACTTCAATATCATAAATAATGATGTTCACGATTTTCAAAAATATGGCATTTATGTTTGGGCACATATTGTTGATTGTAATGTAGAAGGAAATGAAGTGTATCAAACTTTTGAAGAAGCAAGAAGTTCTGTTTACGGTATAAGAGCTGGTTCATCAAGTTGCAGCGGAACTACAACAATCCATCATAATTATATTCATGATATGAATCATAGTGCAAATGCGCACCCTTATGGAATATTTATGACATCAAACTCTCACGATAATCTGGTCTATAATAATATTATACATCTTGTTCCAGGACTTACTGCTAATACCCCATACTGTATTTATATGTCTTCTGGTGATAATACAAACAACCAGATTTATTACAATACTCTATATATAGGTGGAGTAAATACCAGACAGTATGTTGATTCTTACTGTATAAAAATCTATAAAGATGCAAGTGATAATATACTTAAGGATAATATCCTGATTAATGAGCGAACTGGTGATGTTAGTGGAAATGACCATTGTGCTATTTACCTGAAGACAGCAACATCATTTGCAGAGAGTGATTATAATTTCCTGACTGTAAATTCTGATAACTCTTTTGACAATCGTTATGTAGCACGAATTGGCAGTAATTATTATAATACACTTGGGGATTTACAAGGTTCACCGGGATATAGTCCAAGAGACCAGAATTCTCTTACCGGTAATCCTGATTTGAGTTTTCCTGATTTACACTTGAATTCAACCAGCCTTTGCATCGGAGCAGGAACACCAATTACAGGAATTATTACAGATTTTGATTATGACATTCGCGATGAAACAAATCCGGATATTGGAGCTGATGAGTTTATTTCTATCCATGCTGAATTCTGTGCAGACACCACACAGGGTTATGCTCCACTTACTGTTCAATTTACAGATTTATCTATCCCACAAGGCTCAATAATTTCATGGGAATGGGATTTTGATTATGATGGAACTATTGATTCTTATGAACAAGATCCAGAATGGATATATGATGAAGCAGGAATATATACAGTATCATTAACAGTTATAGGTGAAGATTTCGCTGATACGGAAACAAAGGAAGACTATATTACAGTTTTTCCGGGGATTTTTG
>JACNFI010000230.1 GCA_014384665.1 Candidatus Cloacimonadota bacterium | reverse complement strand
GCTATTGATTCCATCTCCACCCGCCATTGTTGCATTATTCCATGTTGAACCGCTATTATTGCTGAATTTAACTGTGATATCTACAGTTTCATATCCCGGGTCAACCAGCCGGTAATTAATTGCGATATCGCCGGTTTGACTGCCTGTAGGAGTAGTAACCATAGCCATTGGAGGACCGTTTCCTATGTGGAATGTTCCGTCAATAACGGTATGAGGTATAGCAGTACCATCCATCCTCGATAACATTACATCACTCCAGAAATACTCATCATGATATACATCATAATAATATATATCCAAAACAGTACAATTACCGGGGACACCTATTACATCAAATGTGACATAACAAAGTGTTACATCACCGTGTACGCTCTGATCATAAACAAAAAATCCGGTTGCTGCTATCCAGCCTCCATCGGTTGGATCAGCATAGTATAGATTGGGAGTAAAGTTGGGTATGTCACCCTGGGTTATTGCAGTTGCCTTGCAAGTGATTTGAGCATCTGGATCGTCTTCATCATAATAGTCGAGGAATACCGTGAATGTGCATATACCATCCGCCTCTGCCACATTGTGTACCATTATTGGAACGGTAATAGTAGTGGTATTGCATATGTCACCTATAGTAACTGCATTGCTTGGCAGGTTATCAACGGTAAAATTGTTTGTCTCACCTGCTGTTCCTTCTCCACCGGCATCATAGGGTGTTATTCTTATCCTGATGTCATCCTGCTTGGTTCCAATATCTGCCGATGAATTCCAGACATAGGTATGGCTTGTGCCACCAGGGCTTGAAGAAAGTCCAGTGGTTCCTTGTCCACCTGTTCCCATGGTTGGATCGAGCCAGTGTGAACCGCCATCATCGCTATATTCAACTATGATATAAATAAGATTGCTATTCGGATCTGTGAGTGTGTAACTAATAGTAACATCTCCAGACTGAACACCTGTTGGGGTATCAACTGAAGCACTTGGGACAGTATTCCCAAAATTGGTTGTGAAATGCGCTACCTCGGTTGACCAACTTCCTAATTCTCCACCATCATCTTTGCCTCTTATACGCCACCAGTATTCGGTGAGATCAGACAATGCTGTTCCGGCGTATGAAACTTCCGGAGATTCGCTTCCTTCAACGAAATCAGTTACATCAATCCATCCACTGCTCCACATCTCTGCTGCAGTCCAGTCATTATCTGTTCCAACCTGAACCTCCACATGGGTAATAATGTCACCATCATTGTCATCTGTGATTGTTGCCTTAAATTCGGGGGTATTATCCCCGACGGCTGATGGATTCGTTACACTCTCACACTTCAATGAAGTAGGGGCGTTTGGGGGATAAGCAGGTGAGGTATATTCAATCTCCACATAGACCTGGGTACATTGCGTAATCCCGGCATAGTATTTATATAGTGCAATGCCTATTTCTAGAGCATTTATTTCGTCCCATGTCCAGGCTGAAGTTGTAGAGGGATTGGTAGTCCATTCCTGGCTATGATTTGCCCACGGAGATGCATCATCGCCTAGGTTTACTTCTACTCCGTAATAAGTTGTGCCGTAAGTTTTCAACAATGGCTTTGCCTTATGCATATAGTAACCAACACCCTGTATACGAAAGTATATGGTGATCTTATTTATTGTTCCCGATAGAGAAGGATTGGGCAAGGCATAGAGATCTTGCGAATAGCTAGTAGCAACAGTTGGCGCAATATAGGTAGAACCATCATCAGCAGTTTCCTCATCCACCTTATCCCAATGCTCGCCAGACTCGGGATATTGGTAACCAATATTAGTCTCGCTACCCGCAGCGTTGGGTCTTAAAATCACTGTGTCTGCATATACTTCTGCGGACATCATTAGAAATGCGAGTGCTATGACAATTGGTATTGCGGAAATTTTCTTCGTTCTTCTTTTATTCACTTTTTTCCCCGACAAGTCGGTCCCGATAGATCGGGATCCCGATATTTTCGGGAGATTAAACATAGTTTTTAACATTTTGTTCAACATTTTTTCTCCTTACTTTTTTTGATTTATTTGGTAAGAAACCCGACTTGAGTTCAGAGAACCCGAGTCGGGTTTCTGTGAACACTGCATATTTCTCAGTTAACCCTGATGGAATAGTTCGTAAACTCACATTTTCACCCCGAAGAAATAAAAGTTTTCTAACGGGGTGAACTATTTCTACCTTATCAAAATCAGTTTCTTTGTGGTATATGGCTTACTATTTACCTCCAATTGGTAGAGATAGATACCTGTAGGTAAGTCTGTACCATTATTATCTTTGCCATTCCAGTAGGAAGTACCCTTGTAAGCTTGTCCATCTTGAACCGCTACATCTCTGGTTAATGTCCTTACTAATTTTCCAAGAGTATTATAAATAGAAACCTTTACTATTGCTGGTTCAGAAAGAGTGAAGTGGATTTTTGTATAACTATTTAACGGATTGGGTGCGTTTATTACATTATATAATACAGGGACTTCAACATTATATCCAGGATCATTTGGATCTGGAATTTCAATACTTGAAGCTATTTGATAAATATGACTTTGACCGCCTAAATCAATGCTCTCAAGCCAGTACCAATAGATATCTCCTGGCGTTGCATTCTCAATCTCATCCTCATAAATATAACTATGCGGTTCTGAGGTTGTGCCATGACCAGGAATTAAATCATTGTTAATCCTTACTGCTGATTGAAATTCTTCTTTTGTATTTCTATAGCCATTCCAGCCTATATTATCTGTCTCTGATTGGGTTACCCAATAAAGGACAGCCATATTGTTTAGATATTCAATTGTGAAAGTTGAGAGTTCTACAGGAAGGGTTATATCGCCATTGCCAATAAATGTGGTCGTCGCACCACCATCCGCTGTTGTCTCACCAGCACCGTTCTCTGCAGCTGTTGCGGTTAGATGCCAATATAAATCCGATTCTTGTGTTGGATCACCAATATCCATCCTCACTGTATATAGGTGGTAATTTGTTCCATTTATCAAAGTCCACCAGGGTCCAGCTGCTCTTCTTGGATATACCCAAATATAAGGGCCATTTATTTGGCATCCGTGGGTATAACCATTACCTGAGAAATTACCATCCAATGTATCAGTAAGAACAGGATTACTTAATGCATTCTCATTATAATACAGATAGAAATCAGCTTGTTTGAAAAGATCACCATTATCCCAATCATCATTATCCCAATTATCAATCGCTTTCATCCATATTTCAAATGTAAAGTGAGTACCATCAGCTTGTGCATTTTTTAATTCAAAATCTGTTACAAGATCATAGGTAGCAAAAAGCGTGGATGTCACTATTAATGCTACACATACTCCTATTATTAGCTTTTTCATTTCTTAACTCCTTTATTATTTTTATTATTTTGTATTAATGTTACCATCTTTCAACATATAGCTTATTAAGGCACCTGTGTTAATTTTCCATTATTATCATTAACTTTGCCTATGTCAGCTGTACTTACAATTCCATCATCATTGGTATCTGCTTTATCATATACAAGATTTCCATTGTGGTCATTAATTAACCCTTTATCAGCTGTGCTTATAATTCCATCATCATTGGTCTCTCCTGCAATCATCCCATATACTCCTGTTTCCAATTCAATTACCCCACCTGTGCCATAAACATTGGAAGAATTTGTAAGGTCA
>JACNFI010000229.1 GCA_014384665.1 Candidatus Cloacimonadota bacterium | reverse complement strand
TTCCGAATAAAAAGAAATGAAAAATTATCATTTGTCATATTTTCAATATCAGTTCCGGTTGGAAGTTCAAGTTTGAAATCATTACCATTCCCTCTTGTTATTACCCGAGTAATGAATTCAAGACAATCTTTACTTCCAGGTGTCGGGCAGGCGCTAATTATTTTGAAGTCACCTCTTTCTGGTGTTACATCTTTCCACAATTGTGAAGTAGCAAGTTGCGTTGCTCTAAAGGCAACAGTAAGACAAAGGCACACATCTCCGTGATATTTCCCCACATCTTCTATTGATATTTCAAGGAGGTCATCTTCATCATAAATTAATATAGGTGATGGATTACTTATAAGCCTTTGGTCGGGGTTAATTTTGGCAGTAGTTCTGCTGATGCCTTCTGTTTTAGTAAAGAGTCCGAAAATTAGCAAAAGGCATATAAAATAAATTATAGATTTTATTTTATTCATTTTTTTTACCTACTTTCTATGAGATTTAGACACATTCTCAATTTGAAAAAATATATGTCAAGTTTTTTCTCATTTTTTTTCTTAAGAGCAATATAAGATTTTTTTAATTATCAAAAATCAACTGGGATTTTGATACATTTAATTTAGCATAAGAAATTAATTAACAAAACACACATCACACCTAAAATTAGGCTAACAATCCCTATTTTCGGATTCTGTTTTATTTGTGCTGCTGGAATAAGTTCTTCTACAGAAATGTATGTCATAAATCCCGCTGCAAGAGCAAGGGATGCTCCCAATAAATCTAATGATGTGCCTTTCAAAAGATAGTAGCCAACAATAAAGCCAAGTAATTCAAATAATATTGTTATGGTTACGATAATAAAGGATTTCATTCTATTTTTGATTAAGCAGTATAAAGGAACGATTGTGGCGATATTTTCTGGAACATCTTGAGCTGCAATTCCCAATGCTATCATAATTCCCAAAGAAGGCGTTAAAGCAAATCCAACCCCGATTGCCAATCCTTCCGGAATATTATGCAAAGCCATACCAATAACAAGCATAATCACACTTCTTTTAACAGAAGGCTTTTCTTTCTTGAGCAATTCTGGATTTATATGTGGCAAGGTTCTATCAATAATGAGAAATATGATTATCCCAAGAAGAAAAGCGATAATCACAGTATAGAAGGAGACAATTTTCAGACTCTCAGGTATCAATTGGAAAAATGAAATACCAAGCATCATTGATGCGGCAAATGCCAAAGAACCATATAAAATTGTCTCTTTTGGTTTCTTTATCAATCCAATTAGACAACCTAAAGTCTGTCCAATAAAGATTAGGATGATTATTAATAATATATTATACATTTTAAAGCACCTGAATAATCACGGTCTGCTTATACCCCAGTCTAATCATAAATTTTTATCCTTATTTATCTGTGTTTTATCATCTAAAAATTATACTTCGCTTTTATCCATACCTCATCATTGTTATCAAACTGCCCAAAAATTCCCTTGTTGCCGCCAAATATATCAATTCCTGAAAGGATGTGTAATTCATCAGTGAGTGCATAGTCCACACCGGTTCTTACAAAGAAATCCTTATCATTTATTCCATAATATCCCATAGCAGATAATTCCAAAGTTTGTCTGAGAAATTTCTTGGAAATGTGAAGTGTTGCCAACATCGTATGCTCATCATTTTTAATTGCATTATTATAATTCAAAATGAAATCATCAGCAAGTTGGGCTGTAATCATCCAATAATTTCCTGGTGTCCAATCAATTCCAAGCAACCAATCTAATGAGTTTTTCTTAAATAAGGATTCGGAAAGTATATCCGCTGGTTCAAAATATTTATCCTTATAAAATGCACCTTCTCCTCGCAAAATAAAATCACCCAAAGGTCTTGAAAATTCAACACCTATAAATGTAAGCCGATGATGTTCTGGATAGTAATGGATAACAATGGTGTCACCCGTAGAAATAGTTTTATGTATAGTAGGTAAATCATCCCAAGTGTAAAATGATGAGAAAGCGAAATCTATCCCGTGAAGATAGAAAGATAATTTACCACCAACTTCACTGTTTTTTAAGGTCAAATCTGGTTCAATGGGTTCTTCAAATATTACTTGAAAATTTTGGGGATATTCAAATTTGAAAGCCCATGGTAAATCCGGAGAAGGCAGAATTGCAGGTTTAAAAACAGGCAGCCAGAGAAATTCTATATTTGCCTGTTCAAATAAAAGACGCCATTTCAGCGCATCAACTGGCAATCTGATGTCATCAAAATCTTGAGCGATGAATTCCGTATAATCCTTTGGCGAAATAATGTCGGTTATTGCTAGACCATCTGCTTTGCCCCAGATTATCAATTGCCTGCCGATACGAACATCCCAATTGTCAGCAAAATAATCAATAAATGCTTCTCGTAGCTCAAGACCAGAATTTGATTTTATTACATTATTATTAATTGCGTTCATTGATGCGAATAAAGAAGCATCATTACCAGTGATCCACATTTCAAAACGCAAACGGGTTCTTGAACTTAAAAAATTATGAGAACCATTCAAACCAACTGCGTGATATGTATCGGCAAATCCTTGCGGGTCAAAATCTATTCCCAGTAAATTTGCAGGTAAAATAAGCCACAAAGGCACCAAGACACCAAAAATACTTAGGTTTAATCCTTTGTGCCTTCGTGTCTTAGTGGCAAGAGTATCCAAGAGTGTTTTCACTTTAACCGTCCTCGCTCCAGTGTGGTTACTCTGAATAGGTTATCTTTCAACCCGATGTCATAATGCATCTCTTCAATTTCAAGGATGGTTTTATGCTTTTCCTGAATGTTATTCATTTCCATTTTAAACGAAGTCCAGAAACCATCTTGTTTTCGTATGTCCGTAATTTTAAGGACTTTCAACAAATTCGTTTGTCTATCATAAAACTCCACTTTCACGGGAATAAGAGCATCCTGACGAATCCACTTAATTGTTTTGGAATATATATAATCTTTTTCTTTAGGAATGGATTCCAGCACCCAGCATTTTACGCTGTCTATTATCTCTTCCCGAAGCAATTTGTGGTCGTCTTCATCCACAGAGCGACCTCCCATATCATCATAAGTAAAATCGGTTCCCATAAAATAATCGGATTTTGAAGAGCCACTTATTCGTCTTACTTTTTTTAATGCTGGGAGATAAAGCCATCTGTCATCTTCTTTGGCTGGGTCATCGTATTCGTATTGTAGGAATCCTGTGCCCTTCACATCTGCTGGCGATTGAAAGAATATGATAGATTTGCTGTCTTTGCCATAATCTTTTGAGATGGATAAAACAGTTCGCTCACGGGTTTTTCCTCTTTTGTTGATGAGAGTCATTTTCGTTATACTTTTTCTGTCATTTCCATCAGGACGATCGTGCACCATAATGGCTATATCTCGACCAGTTAATTCCTTGGACTGCGACCATCCTAAAGATATTATTAAAAGCAATAAATTAATCATTATTATTATTTTGGATAACATCTTAAACCTCCATTTTTTGTAGTTTCTCTCTTTTTTATTTCTTTATCATAATTCTGTACTTGGTGTGATGATGTTTTACAAAAGAAGGTCCCTTAATCTCTTCATCAATGTAAAATCCACTTTTCTCAATTATTTCTGCAGGATATAAACCTTGTATAATTCCGGAATTTCCTGTGAATAATTTTAAGAAAGTTTGATGAAATAAATCATCAGGAAAACCACAAAGTTCAAAACTAAAATATTTGCCATCTTGTTTGAGAACCCTTTGAATCTTGTTTAGTGTTTCACTTTTTTCTTCATAAGTCAGATGATGATACATCAAGCAGGTAAATATAATGTCAAATTCGTTATTTTCATAAGGCAGATTAGTAGCGCCTCCAATTCTATAATCAATTTTATACCCTTGCTTATTTGCCTTCCTTTTTGCTATCTCTATCATTTTTGGAGCGACATCAATTCCAAATATCAAACCCTCACCAAGAATTTCAGCAATCATTAGATCTAAATTTCCCGAGCCACAGCCAATGTTCAGTACCTTTTCATTGCCATTTAGATTTGCCAGATCAATGAATTTTTGATATACTTCATTTAGATTATGTTTTGCCCACTTATCATAAATACCTGCTCCAAAATTAAGAACTTTTGTTATTTGATGTTTCATCATTTTAATTCCAATAAATCCAAAGCAATCTGTAACCTCCTATTTTTCTTTGAGCCATTTGAAAGAAACAATATTCAACATTACACCAGATAATAAAACAAATGTCAGCAGGACAATCTGGCGAGGGTCAACCGGGCTTTCCCCAAGATGTCCCATTAAATGCCAGATGTTCATCAATGTAAATAATAGAGTGAGAATGAAATTTGTGATCCTATACCATTTTGTTTCAATGAATAGAGTGACTGCTATTATAATCATTGGAAAAAGCCAAAATAACAGTACCATCCACATTGATGATTCAAAGGGATTTTTCGCTATTAATTCCTCTGACATTGCAACACTCTCTCCCCAGAAAAGGGGCATTAGCGCTAAATTTCCATGGAAAATCATTCCAAAAAGGAATATTATCCACAAAGTTACTACTTTCATTCTGGTAGTCATAATTAACCTCCATTTTTTTGATTATTTTAATAAATCTACACATAACTTTTCGGTCCATTCACGAACAGCATCCGGATTGAGATATTCTCCTGACTGAACTTCTTTTATCATAAGAGTTATAAGTTTCATCACTATTTTATGAAAAAAACTCAATCTGCTGAAATCCAGTCCTCCTTTGAAAACAGCTACACTTACCGGTTTCACATCAGGAATTATTTTGGATAATTGCTTTATATAAAAAGAGCCAGCATGTGATTTCTCCCACATGTTCATTTCATTTTTTAGTTTTGGAATTATGTTAAATTGTGGGTCTTGAAAAACGGATAGGTCTGGAGAATTCTCACCTTCTATTTTTGTTAAGCACATACAGGTGAAAAAGAAAGCGAAAGGTTTTTGCATCAGTTCCTGATTATGTTTTTTTAGGAATTTCTTAATTTTTGGAGTCGGTTTACCATACCAATTCGGACTTCCAATGATTATTGTATCGTATTCTGAAATATTATCTACATCTACAATATTTCTCACATCTGATTCAGCTTTGAGTTTGTCCATTTCTTCACCAATAATTTCTGCTACTTCTCTTGTTGAACCAGATTCGGTATCATAAGTAATCAATATTTTTTTGTTCATTTTTAACCTCAATTTTCTTTTACATATAAATATTAACTCATTTAACCTGCAGATTTTGTCAGTCCAAAGTAGCGATGTGTTCTATCCATATAGAGTTTATATTCATCACCAAATACTTTTTTTAATTCCTTCTCTTCAAGTAATATCTGACAATGACAAATTATCCAATAAAAAACTGATATTATTAAAGCTAATCCAGACTCGCCTATTAGTGCCACACCAGATAGAATTAAGCCCCAACCCAATAATTGAGGATTGCGGCTAAAACGATATATTCCTTTGGTAATCAATTGGTCGTTTAATATACCTGAAGCACGACGCAGAGAACCAAGCGCGACTATACCAGCAACATAGAATACCACACCAATTATTACAATTAGGATTCCTGCAACTGATAAAATAATATTATTAAGATTTAGCGACCAGACCGAATGCCAGGAGCAATAGAAGTTAAAAATTGATAACACTATGTATACTGACCAAACACAACAAGCTATGAAAACAGAAGATTTGAGTTTCATTTATATCCCTCATATTCTCTGCACATCCATTTTTTTCTGAATTGTGTTTGATAGAAGTTCTGAATTATGATGCTTTCTTTTCAGATACCTCTCGCATTGTTTCAATCTGTTATATCCTAACATTATGCCAAGGATAAAATCTTCTTCCTCTGTTAAGTTTGACAGTGATTTTAAATTCATTTGTCTGATAATATCAATACATATCTTATCACCAAAGAACACATTTATCCTTGTATTATTGAGTTTTTGAATATAGTAGGTTATATTCTCTCTCATTAATTTTTTTATAATTGCATCCTTTTCTTCCACCCTTCCAGTATAGATGGCAAGATTTCTTAACCCTTTTTTATATTCATAAAGATAGTTAGTAAATAACTTCATAATTCTTGGTGAAAGCCAGAAACAGGGGTTCTGCGAGAAGCACAGAACCTCTGTTCATTCAAGTGAGTTTTTGAGAGGTTGATGAAGAAAGCTCATTGCCTTTCTCAGATCAAGGGGATAATAAGATTTCACTCTAAAGTGATTCCACAACCTTTATTCCCCAGTTCCTGGCATCTTCCATTACTGGTTCAACATCGCCATCAACCTTCAAACCTTCAATAATAATTTCTGCTCCACTTTTTTTAAGTTTATCTTCAAGCATATCTACTGCTTCACAGAACGAGTCAGGATACATTTCACTGTCTCCTGGACCGAATACAGCAGCCTTTTTTCCGGTAAGTGAAACACTTTTCATCTCATCATAGAAGTCAATAAAGTCATCCTGTAATTCACCTTCACCCCAGGTAGAGCAACCAAGCACAATCAGGTCATAATCTTCAAGTTCATTGACGCTTACCTCTGTCACATTTTTTACTGTAACTTCTGCTCCACCCTGTTCAAGACCTTCAACTACAACCTCGGATAATGTTTCCGTGTTTCCTGTGGTTGAGCCATAGATTAAGATAGTTTTAGTCATTTTTATCTCTCCTTTCCTTAGTGCATTAGTGCACAAGTTTATAATAATTATTATTTATTCATTCCTGAATCAACGCTCATACAATTTTGATGAACTTATCCTGTCTTAGCCAGACTTAATAATTCCCGCGAAATACTGTTCAAACTGGAATTTGTAAGCATGCGGTAAGGTTTGTTTTGCCTTTTACAAAACTTCTTTACGCATAAACAGGCGCCATGACTGTTGCAGTCAATGGGACAGAGGATTATATCGGCTCTGCCCACCAGTCCGTGTAAAACATTCTTTCCTGAATTAATGTTACCATCGTGATATTCAAAAATTCCTCCCATTTTTTCAATAAGATTACGATAGAATTCTTTCAGTTTGCTCATACCACCAACGATTAATATCCGCCTTGAACAAAGGTCAAACATAGGGCAGGTGTTGTCGCATACATCATCGTTTGTAACCTGGTAATGCGTTCTCTGCATTTCGCTTTTCAACTGGCTAATGATTTCTTTCTGAGATGATGAGTTCAATTTCAATTTTTTATTTTCTTTTTGGAAAAACCGAAGATTTTTTGAACTCTCCTGGAACTCACTCTGAACTTGTTTTAGTTGCGATTGTAATTCATCATTGATAGCCTTAAGCTCATCAATGCATTTATTTGACCATAAATTTTCAAGTTCTATTTTCAATCTCTTTTTTTCTCCTTCAACAATTCCGAGTCTTCCTTCCATCTCTAAAACTGTTTTTTGTGATACATTTAATTCCTTCTTAATATTTCTTCTGAGTTCTTTCATCTTTTTCAATTTTTTGGACAATTCACGGTTATTTTCTCGCAACATATTGGCTGCATGCAATTCTTGTCTCATTTCACCTGCATTCATAAGAGAAAGCATATGCACATCGCCGAAGACCAGATGCAAACTTTTCTCAGAGAAATCTGGACGGGTTACCGCTACCCAGAAGAGACCACAAATATCACCTGTCTCCATTTTTCCTTTCCAGACTGCTATGAAATCATGTTCATCAATGTCACTAAAACTAATCACTTCGTCTCTATACTTCTGGTTCAGGTAATTGTTGATACGGTGCGAGAGTTGATTCTCGTCTTGGATGTTTTGAACCATCAGTTGGTGAATTTCATAAAGGTTAAATTTCTTGTATGAAACTTTTGCTTTTTTCAACATTCTTTTTTGCTCATCAAAACTTAAACAGGTGCCGATGACAGGACAGAAAAAATGGCTGTTAATTTCCCAGATACATTTTCTTTTCTTTTCTAACGGACTGTGCACCGGATTTAGTAAACCTTCTGGCAAAGAAATACTTCCTTCTTTTAATAAATGTTGTTCTAACATATTGTCTCCTCATTCAAAAGAAGCTAAGTATTATAGATAAAAGTGAATGTGTTGTCATCCTAAAAGGAATATTATCAATAATGTTATTATTTTTATCTTCTTCTAAAACTAAATATTTTTCTTTCATTTGTCCCAGGTTTGAATATCAAACCTCTAACCATCAAAATAGCTAAAATAAGTTGTGCAATTGCAAGACATTCAAATATCAGAAGTATCGTAAATTTCTCCAAAGGAAATTGGATTACTGGAATTCCCATGCGAATAGTCATATGAAGAGGAGAGTAAAGAATGATAAGTAATGGTCCTATAACAGCTAACCAATGTACTACAGGCTTACTCGCTTTTCTATACTCTTGTAAAGAACCAATTCCAATCAAGATTGTTAACACTGTGGCAACCAACCCAAGCATCAGCCCACCCAGACAAACAAAACCGCAAGTATAGTAAATCACTTTGGATATAAAGTACAATGAACCAAGTAGGATATAAATAAGATATATCCTCTTTTCAATCAGCTTCATGGTTGTTCCTCCTTATATTTTTATTGAACACGGATTGCACTGATTTTCACAGATTCTTTTTATTTTCAAATTCTTTATCCGCGTAAATCCGTGTAATCCGTGAGCTATTTCTGTTAATCTTTATTTCCTTTCTTCTTGAGCTTTATGTTTATAAATAAATATTTTATTTTTTTCAGCCACTCCTCTGATGAGCACCAAATTTCCAGCCCCGCGCCTGCTGTTGCTTTTCCCACATACGGCTGTACATTCCGTCTGCACTTATAAGTTCCGAATGCTTTCCCCTTTCAATGACATTGCCTTCATCTATAACAAGGATCTGATCAGCGTGTGCTACTGTGGCTAAACGGTGCGCAATAACGATAAGCGTTTTTGATTGGACAAGTTCGCTAATGCATTTTGAATCAAAAGTTCATTCTCAGGGTCAAGGGATGCGGTCGCTTCATCTAAAAGCACAATAGGGGCATCCTTTAAGATAGCCCGGGCTATGGATATGCGCTGTTTTTCTCCTCCTGACAATGTTGAGCCCCCTTCGCCAACCATTGTGTCATAACCATTTTCTAATTTTTCGATAAACTCATGACACTGAGCCGATTTCGCAGCAGCTATTATCTGTTCACGGCTGGCTTCATTATTGCCGATTTTAATATTGTTATAGACTGTATCGTGAAAAAGATACACATCCTGAAATACCATACTTATATATGAAAGCAGATGCTCGGTTTTAATATTCTTTATGTTTGTTCCGCCAACCATTATTTCTCCGGAATCAACATCCCAGAATCTGGCAATAAGATTCGTAATTGTAGTCTTGCCACTTCCTGAAGGACCTACCAGAGCAGTGATACTTTTTTCCGGAAATACAGTGTTTATTTTTTTAAGGACATCAGTATTATAATATTTAAAAGTTACATTCTTAAACTCAATACTAAAATTGTTTTGTTTAATATCCTTTTCCTGTTCCGGAAGCAGGTTTGTTTTCATTACCGCTGTTATTCTTTCAGCACTGATATTCATATAACGCATCTCTGTAGCAAACATACCAACATGCTGTAGCGGGTCGTAAAAACGATAGCCAATAACAAGAAACATTATCAACACCGGAATTGTAATTTGACCGCCGAATAAAAGATATACGCCCAAAAGTAGAAGTCCAATAAATCCCATCTCAAGAATAGTAAGATAACCAACAACAGGGACACCTGCAGCCGCTTCTAATTTTATACTGTCGTCTCGCAATTTTTTAAATGCTTTTTCAAGACGGATAAATTTTGTACCCGTGAGACTGAAGGCTTTAAGCGGTTTTATGCCCTGAAGATATTCAAGCATCCTGGATACGGCATTGTTTCTGGAAGCAATGTGTTTTTTGCCAAAATACGCTACAATCTTCTGAGCGATTAAGAGTAAAGGTATAGCTATAAGTACAGAAACAATCATTGCAAGTGCCATTCTCCAGTCTATGAAAAAGAAAAACAAAGCCATTACAGAACAGAGTATCACACAAGCAATGATATCTATAAAATAATGGGTGAAAATTTCTTCTACCTTTTTCATATCCTGAAGCAGAAGAGCGGTAATATCGCCTGGGTCTCTTCTTTTAAAAAAACCCATTGACAGTTTTCTTAAATGTTCCCCTAATATTAGGCGGGCATCAGCTGTTAAATTATAAGCTGTAACATTAGCGTTTGTGAGCGAAATCATGGCGATAAAAAGGTGAACGATTAAAATCACCGCCATACTCACAAATATCCAGATTATCTTCTGTATATCAATCTGGTCCTTTGGTTCAAACAATTCCAAAAGCAACAGATAGAAAATTCCATAAGGCGCTCCTTTTAGTATAAAATTAAAAATATTAAGCCAAAGGGGCTTTCGCAGTTTTTTCAAATTGCCGGCGATGATTCTCATTGCTTTAATCATTTTTTACCTCCAATGTAACTATTCAAGTGCCACCAAAATTAATTGCCACCAATACACAAAGTTTATTATTTCTTTGTGCCTTAGTGCCTTCGTGGCTGAATAATCTTCATCTTCCAATGTCAAGTGCCACCAACACGCAAAGACACAAAGATTAGAGAATAATTCTCTTAATTCCATTTTTAATTAGGACTACATTAAAATTTATCAGAAACCCTATTTTCTTATAATGGGTTAAAATTCTTCATTTCTTTGTGCCTTCGTGCCTTCGTGGCTGAATAATTTCTCTCCGCTTAATTCAAGTGTCCACTTCCGTGCGGAAATATGTGCATCCCACATTCGTTTATAAAGGTTTTCAGATTTTAAGAGTTTAGTATGAGTTCCCTTCTCAGCAATCTTTCCCTCATCAATTACAATAATCTGGTCCGCATCAACAATAGTAGAAAGACGATGCGCAATAACAATAACTGTTTTCCCCATCATTATTTTAGCAAATGCACTCTGAATTTTTACTTCATTTTCCGCATCAGCATAAGCAATTGCTTCATCCAGCACTATAATGGGAGCATTTTTAAGAATTATTCGGGCAAGGGCAATGCGCTGTCGTTCGCCGCCGCTTAAATGAATGGTCCCTGCTTCACCGATGATTGTATCATATTTCTCAGGCAGTTCTTCAATAAAATCATGACACTGTGCGGCTTGCGCTGCACGAATTATATCTTCCTCTTGAATATTTTCTGCACCCATGCGTATATTTTCATATACTGTATCACTAAACATAAATGTATCCTGAAAAACAAAACCAACCATATCCATTAAATTTTTCATAGGAATATCTTTAATGTTTGTTCCATCAATTAGTATCTCTCCTTTATTAATATCCCACATACGCGGGATTAAATGCGCAACAGTGGTTTTACCTGCACCACTTGGACCAACAAGCGCAGTAACAGTTCCCTCTTTTATCCTGAAACTTATATTATGAAGAATCTCTTTCTCCGTGTATGAAAAACTTACATTTCTAAACTCAATATTATTATTCTTAAGGATCTTGGGCGTATATGAAATCGCCATTTTTGGTTCAAAAAGAATTTTGTCTATGCGTCTAACTCCTTCATTAATCATCGCAAAGTAGTGTCCCAATAATCCAAGTTTGAGAACCGGTATCATATATCCTGAGCCAAGCATGAGGCATAAAAGTAAAGCGGGAAGCTCTATGGTTCCCTTTATGTAAAACCATATACCGAATGGCAGAATAAAAAACAAAGAAGAACCTACGATAACCGTAAACGCTGCCCAGGGAGGCGTTCCTTTTTTACTCCAAGCATTAGTAAAGTCACGATAGCCATAAACAGAATCTTTAAACCGACGAAATGATATTACTGTCTGGTTAAATATCTTAACAACAGGCATTCCCCTGACATATTCAATAATAGTGCTGTTCATTTTTTCTACTGAATCATGATATTTTCTTATTATATTTTTATACTCAGAGCCACCCAACATTACGATATATAAAACTACGGAAATAGGAATCGGGATTAAGGCAATTAGAGCCATACGCCAGTCTATGATGAAAAGATAGGCGATTGTCAGAAGGGGCAGGGCAACGCCCGCAACCATATCCGGAATATGATGGGCTACAAAAAGCTCTATCTGCTCTACATCCTCTGAAAGTATCTTTTTAATCTCTCCGCTTGACTTCTCTGTAAAATAGCCCATTGATAAACTGCCTATATGCTTGGCGAGGTTTTTTCTTAGCCCATAGAGAATATCAAAGGCGGCAATATGAGAGAACATAAGGGAAACAAATTGTATCAGGAAACGAGTGATAATTGCACCAACAGCAATCCATGCCAGTTTCCATACATACCCATAATCAGCAGGTCCGAATGAAGCATCCAATAATTTCACCATCACTAAATAAATAATGATAAAAGGTGCTAAAGAAAGCACAGCACTTATAATGGACAGAAAGCCGGATATAAATAAGTGCCATTTCTTGGAACCTGCTATCTCTAAAAGTCTTATAATTCCCTGTTTGGATTTTTTGTTTTTATCGGTCATTTCATCACCTCTTTTTTTATAGAACACGGATTTACCCCGTTAGATAAATTTAGCATATTTGATATTGAACTTCATTCGGATATGAGAAGTTACTTGATAAGATAACCACACACCAGCATGAATATCTAACGGGGTAAATCCGCATCATCCGTGTAATCCGCCTGCCCTGTTAAATGCGACCTGCCCTGTGAAATGCAAAGCTATTTAATAGGGAGCTATTTAATCAGGGTGTTCTATCTCTCTTTTCCAAACGGTTTCACCAACATAATCAAAACCGGCGTTACGAAAAAATCTGCAAGCAGAGCTGCCAGTATTGCTACAATTGTATATCCTCCAAGACGAAAATACATCTTATCCAATGAGGTTAAATATGCAACAAATCCAAGCACAAGGATAAGTGAAGTCATAAAAAGTGCCTTACCTACTGTTCTAAATGTTTCCCGAATTGCTTTTTCATAACTTCCTGTTCGCCAGAATTCAAGTTTACAATGATTGATAAAATGAATCGTATCATCCACAGCAAGTCCCAGGATCATTGGACCTATTATCATTGTCATCATATCAAGGGGTGTTTCAAAGTACCCCATAAGTCCACCCGCGAATATGGCAGGTGCAATATTCGGTATCATTCCTATCAATCCGGTCTTCACGCTGTTGAACACAATCATCATCAGTATTGTTATTACGATTAAAGCTATCAGAAGAGAGCGAATCTGTCCTTTTGTGATATAAACAGCCATTGTAGAGAATTGGACAGCCACACCCACTATGCCGAATTTGGCATCAGGAAAAAGCTCACCTGTTCGTATTTCAAGGTAATCCCATTGCTTTTCAAATTCCTTTGCCAAAAAATCTCCTACTTCCGCACTTATACGGAGCGTTGTGTAGTCATAATCAACCCAATTCTCTGCCTCTGTTCCACCTGACATCTCATACAACAAAAGCAACTGGGATACAAGCTCTTTATCATCTGGGATAGAGTAGTGTTCGGGATTGTCGCTGTGCATAACCTGGTTCAAATCCTTCACAATGTCAGCAATAGAGTAAACCTTTTTTACAGCAGGGAATTTGCTGATCTCATTTGCCAGTATATCAAGATTTTTCAGAACTTCCGGGTCTTTTGCCCGCTCATTTTCTTTGAATGCTATGGTAACATCGTAAGACCACATTGAACCGACTTTCGTATTATTGATATACCAGAGTTTTGCCCTGAAAGGTACTTTTAGTCCCATCTTTTCCATACGCATATCCACTTCTACTTTTGTAAGTCCAACGAGAAGGGCAATTACAATAATTCCAAAAATAGTCAGAATTTGTGCAGGATGAGAAAGCACCCAATCGCTGAATTTTACAAGAATATGTTCTGCCCAGCCACCGCCTTTTTTTGCATATTCGGGATGAGGCTTTTTATCTTTTCCAAACGAAAGAATGGCAGGAGTAAAAAGCATCACTATTATATAGGCAGCGATTACACAAACTCCAGCGGACAATCCCATCCAGCGAATAGTTTTGATATTTACAAAAAAGAAAGAGAACAGAGCGGCTATCGTGGTCGCAGCAGTAAAGAAGATGGGCCAGCCGGTATGCTCAACAGCATAAAATATCGCTTCTTTCCTCTTACCTGTGTAAAGAAATTTCTGCTTGAAGAAGTTGAAGATATGAACAGAGTAACCGATTGAAACAGCCAGTGCGAGTAGAACAGGAACAATCATAACAGTATTATCCAGTTTAATGCCCAGCCATCCCATACCACCAAAAGTCCATAGAATAGAACTAACAGCAGTTATTATGGGGACAGATACACCTCTGACAGAACGCAGAAGCAGGATGAGAGCAACAATGGTTATCAGGATAGAAAGCCCAAAAATTCTGCCCGCCTCTTTGTTATAATAACTTCTTTTCTCGTGATTCAGCACCGGCATTCCAGTTGCCTTGAGATTGAAATTTTTATACTTATCTTGCCTGATGATTTCTAATGCTTTTTTGCCAACCACGAGTTGTGGATATTCTTCCATACTTGTCGCATCAGTTTCAGGATAACTTCTAAGCCGCAGAAGTATCCACGCTTGTTTGCAGTCGTCGGAAAAAAGCCGGTTTACGAAGAACTGTTTTGAAAAAGCAAGTTGCTTTATTTCTGTAATAGCTTCAGGTTTGGTTGGAATTTCGTTAGGCACGATATTGCCAACAATCAATCCATCTTCCGTACCTCTTGTAAAATCAAGGTCTGTGATGGACATCAGCTTATCCGCGTATGGGAGTTTGGATTTCAACTCCTGTCCCAGTTCGCGCATCATTCTCAGAATCTCCGGTGAAAAGACATTATCCGCTTCCACGAGAACCGCTACATAGTCGTTGTTCCCGAAGATTTCTTCAAACTCGTGTTTGGCGACCATCAAAGGGTCATCCTGTAGAAACCAGCTTTCATTTGAGACATCGATCTGAATTCGCTTTATGCCAATTATTGCTATAATATTAAGGAATATCAAGCCAGCGATAATCATCCAGCGGAGCCTCACAATGGTTTTCGCTGCTTTGCCAAACTTTTTGTTGATTTTTTCAAGTTTTTTAGTCATTTTTATCCTCCGTAATTTTAATTTTTAGATAAATGAGAATGAGACACATTCTCAACTATAAAATATACTTGTCAAGTTTTTTATTATTTTTTATTAAATTATTTTAATTGAATACGGTCCTGGAATTAGTCGCCAAACCCAGATATATTCCAGAACAGACCACGCAGTAAGCAATCCAAAATATGACCAGAACATAATAGAATTGATTTGTTTACTTTTCCTTACATTATAAATTGAAAGACCAGTTAAAATCACAAATATACCACACATTATATAAGTAGAAAGATGTGTCCGGGATAGAACCTCTAATTGAAAAATCATAATAAAATGCAATGTCCAGATAAGTAAAAAACTTGAGAGTGAAAATTGAACAGGAATAGGCAAATGTTTTCTCAAATTCAGGAATAGAAAAATAGTCAGAATCAGAATGGGAAAAAAATTCCAATGTGCAATTTCTATAGTTGCATCTTTGATAAATAAATCACCGTTTTCAAGGAATTCTCCGAAAAATCCCCAGAGGGAAATGCCGCTGAAAATTGCTAATAGATTGCTTTTGAAGATATTATCTTTAATTTTTTCAGATTTAAGAAATAGGAATATTCCGATGAATAACAAGACAAAGCCAGCAAAAAGATACGGTATTTTCCCAGCACGATTTGTAATGACTAACAGCATATAGCCAAATCCAAAGAATGCTAAAGTTGATACAAATGTCTTGATACCTATTCTTTCCATTTCATATCTCCATTATTAAAACCTTACGGATGGTTGAACTTGTGAAACCTCTTCACCCTTCGTCCCGAATGCTTTCGGGACTATGGAGAACAGGCGTAATGGTTTTGAGAGCAAATCAACCATTGCGAAGGTCTAAAGACTCAAATCAACCATTGCGTCCCGATATATCGCATAGGCGTCAACTTAAGGATAATTTGCTGTAAAATAAAGGGGCTAAAGCCCCTGGGAGGGTGCTTTGCTTATCTATCCCCAGTGCTAAAGCACTGGGCTACTGAAATTGGCAGAAAAAAATCCGTAGCCCAGCCATTTTTAACCCGTGAAATTCTGTAAGGAATATTTCACTGGGTTATGGCTGGGATCAGATATAAAGGGCTAATATTAAGCCTTTTAAGGCTTTCCAAAGAAAATACATCTAAATCTTTTATCGTTAAGTTGACGCTTATGCGATATATCGGGATCGCAAGGTTTTAGTTTTTCCCCAAGCCTTTTAATCAATCTCTGTTTATCAATGGTTCTAATTTGGTCTAATACAACCCATCCTTTCTTTTTCTGAAAAGTAATATGTATACGAGTTGGATAAGAACGGGATTTGGTTGTCATTGGTGCAATAATAACGGTAGAGATGTATTTGTTCATTTCATCGGGTGAGAGAACGATGCAGGGACGCGATTTTTTTATTTCATGATCAACTGTAGGATCCAGGCAAACGAGAAAAACATCATATTGTTTGACTACCATTCCCATTCTCCAATCTCTAAATCAATATTATCTTCTACTATTAACTTATCGTCATAACTATCGTGCATCATTTTGAAGGCATTTTCCCAATCCTCCCTTGGTTTATACTTGATAGACATAATAATGATTTTCCCATCTTTAATCTCTAAATCAACATCCTTTTCAATGTGGCATTGTTCTATAATTGCCTTTGGGCTTCTAATCCCTTTTGAATTACCTATTGGTATAATTGAAGTTTTCATTTTTCACCTCTGGTGTTATTACATTATAATTACTTATTAATTGTCAAGGAATAATAATCACAAATTATGCGTTAAGAAATAATGCAATTATCAGAAGATTGCCACAAGATGACTAAATAAAAAGGTTACAAAAATTAAATTCAAAATTCGTTCTTCATCCAAAGGTTGAAAGATAATATTCGCAAAAATCCTTATATAATCTGTGAATATCTGTGTTCATCTGTGGCTTATGCATATTCTGGGATAATTACTTTGCATACCCCAGAAATTTTAATAATTTTTGACTATTTTCCTTCCTGCGATGTAATAAATCATCTCGGTGATTCAAATCCCGATCCCTGTGAAATCCCAGTTAAATACATAAAGATGAGATTTAACCCATGTGTAATAACAGATAAAAGAGATTACACAGGGCAAGCGGGATAAATAGAAAAAAGAGATTTCACCCCTGTTAAATAAAAGAAAGAATTTAACGGGGTAAACAGGACAGGTAAATCGGGACGATAAATCGGGATATACAAAAAGACCTCCAGTCCCAATAAATATGGAACCCAGGGTCTTATTTACCATTTAACTAACTCAAGTTTCGCAGGTGATTAAATGAAGATAAATAATGGATTCTAATTATTCAAAATCCTGTATTTTTTATAAAGAGATTACAAACACCATTACAAATGGTGTTAGGATCGTTTGTTTTAGAGATAGTATTAAATTGAAAACTCCAATCGATCCTAACAGGATTTGTAATCCTGTTTATATTATAGCAATACTTGGGATTAGGCAAATGCTAGTCTAACGATTTCGATGCACAAATTTCAGATACTACAATAAGCATGATGCGATACATTTTATTGAGTCTAATGAAGCGTTTTACCCCGATATATCGGAGCATTACCTTGTAGCACAATCGTCCCGATTATGTCGCAAGTGAGGATCCCGATTTATCGGGACGTTACATTATTACAATCAGACTTTTTGCTTCATAAACAAAAAACCCGACTCGGGTTCCAGGAACTCGAGTCGAGTTTTAAAAGATTCACCTTATTACTATCAGCCTTTTTACTTCATACGGCTTACCATTCACTTTCAACTGATACAAATATATCCCTGTTCCCTGCACAACTCCATTCTCATCTCTGCCATCCCAGATAATGTCTTTAATCTCATCATCTTCATAAGCTATTCCTTTGTATAAATCCTTTACCAATTCACCACGAATGTTGTATATCTTTACCTCTACTCTTGCTGTATTGTGAAGACGAAAACTTATCTCTGTTGAACCATCTCTTAGAGGATTTGGATTATTCTGGTGAAGTCCATACTGCTTCGGTATTTCAGGTGTCTCGTGATGCTCTGGAGTGCCTTGAATTATTACTGTCTCAGGCTCATATCTATGAAATGCTCCACCAAGATCCACACTCTCAATCCAATACCAATAAGTATCTCCTGAGATTGCAATCAAATTAGCATCCTCATAAATATAATGATGCGGTTCTGATGTTGTGCCATAACCTTCAATTAAATAATCAGTGATTCTTTCAGCAGTTGTAAAATCATCTTCTGCATTCCTGTAAATAAACCAACCAAGATTATCTGTTTCTGACTCTGTTTTCCAGTATAAAGTTGGTACTCCATTTAGGAATTGGGCTGTGAAGGTGGAGAGTTCTACGGGCAGGGTGCTTCCTCCTTCCGCTGTCTCTCCCATTCCATAGCCGTCATAGCTGCCGCCGTGATACATCTCATTTGCGGCAAACGCTAAAACCGGCAGCAAGATGATACAAAGTACTACTAATGCTTTCTTTTGCATTTTTTCTCCTTTTCCCGATTTTAATCGAGATCCCGATTCATCTCGGGACTTTTTTTATTTTTTTGTTATAATTTGGAGTAGCCGCCTGTCCACCTCTGGCGGAAGTCTCTCGGCTTATTACGGCGACAGAGTCGCCGACTCCATATTTGCCATTTAATCTTACTAAGATTCTCAACCATACCAGTTGAATAAGAAAGAGATTCAACGGCATAAATACCAGTTGAATGAAAAAGAGTATTCAAAACGGCATAAATTCGCAAAGGTCTTCAATCTTAAATCTTTAATCATCCAACCATTGCGTCCATTCTCCGAAGTATTCTACGAAGGATGAAAGGGTCTCGCGAGCTCAACCATTCGAAAGGTTTACAATTGTTAACATAAAACATAATCCCTTTTCAATTTCTTCAGTCTCTTACGGAAACGATTTATCCCTTTTGGTAAAACCTTCCGGTAAAATGGATATATCCTGAAACCAAGAAATGCAATACCTCTTTTTACAGGAAACGGTTGAAAACCCT
>JACNFI010000228.1 GCA_014384665.1 Candidatus Cloacimonadota bacterium | reverse complement strand
CTAACGGAAAAGCTCACCTGCCCGCCTTCCAAAGTTTTACGGCGGACAGGCAGAAACGCAAAATGCTGATTTACCCCGTTAGATAATCTTACTATGTGAGATAGTAGAAATCTAAAAACAAGATTCACCCCGTTAGATATGAAATTATCTAACAGGGTAAATATCTAACGGGGTAAACTATAAATTACTTGATTGACTTTTGAATGCCATCTCAACTAAAAAATTCAAATCCCCACTGCGTTTCTGTCACCCCGTTAGAAACCAATGCATCGCTTATGCCTATTATTAATGAAGCATTAGAAAGTTTCTAACGGGGTCAGGTGAAGGGGGGGGTTAGGCGTTTCTTAATTTCTTCAATAATTTATTGTACTCTGAATGCGAACCAATCCAGAACCAAATTATTTCGTTGTCTTGCAGAATTCCTACTGCACGATAATCTCTTGTGATCCGAACCGAGAATATTGGACGAGTCGAATGTACCCGCTTAAAATGCAAACTCGGATAGTATGAATCACGAAAAAACAGCCTATATGCCTCTTTTGCCTGTTTCTTGATCGCTGCAGGTAATTCAGCATAGCACTTCCAAAAGCGATCTGTCGCCGTTGATTTCATAGTTTATCAATATCCAATGGCGTCGTTTTCCTTTGCCTATGAGCCTCAATCGCTTCGTCAGCAAGTTGATCAAGTATGTCCTCAGAGCCAGCAAACGCTTGATCCCATTTCCTTTCAGCTTCAAGTTCTTCCAACAGCCATTTCGCCAACGTGTTTTGCTCAATGTCTGGAAGCTTTGAAGCATCCTCAAATGCTTTCTCCAATAATTGTGTCATGATTTACCTCTCCTCTTTTTTTACGCCTAACGGAAAAGCTCACCTGCCCGCCTTCCAAAGTTTTACGGCGGACAGGCAGAAACGCAAAATGCAGATTCACCCCGTGTAGTCCCGATGTATCGGGATTACTACACGGGGTAAACTATAAATTCTCCAAATAAACTTTTGAATGCCATCTAAACTAAAAAATTCAAATCCCCACTGCGTTTCTGTCAGGTTCACCCCGTTAGATAAGTTTCTATCTAACGGGGTGAAGCGGGGGTTAGGCAACTGACGATTTATTTAGCCGATGAATAATTTGAAATGCGTTTCTTCCATAATTTAGGATCTCTTTTTGCGTGAAGAATGGCAAGAATAACAATTTTCTCTTCATCAATTAAATAAAAAATTCCATATGGAAACCGACGAATAAAAGCTCTACGAATATTTTTGTAAATTTTCTGATACATTTTAGGATAGTGCTGAATAGAATTTAACGAAGCATCTATACAACGAAGAAAATCCATTCCTAATCCTCTACTTTGTTCTTCATACCAATTGTATACATCTATCAAATCATCTTCAGCTTCCGGATGAATAATACTATAATTCATAACTAAGACTTAATTCTCGTCTTAACTTCCTTCCACGAAGAACCAGCTTTAGGGTTTTTTCGATATGATTCAAGTCGCTTATCTAATTCTTTCTTTTGTGCTTCACTTAAAGAAACAGATTTTGATTCATCTGCAATTGTATCCCAAAGATCCTCAACAATTAATATTCGTTCGTTAATACTTAATTTCATTATATTTGCTAAAGTGTAATTCGTTGTTCTGTGTAAAGTTTCCATGTTTTCACCTCTTTTTTCACTTATATATAATCTTGACTAATTGCCATTAGAAACTAAATTAATATTTTTCTACTATCTAAATAAAAATAGTTTAGTTATTTCAGTCAAGAAAAATTTGCTAAAGTTGCCTAACGATAAGCTCACCTGCAGAAACGCACTTTTGCAAATATACTATAAAATGTCAAATAAATTATTTAATTACTCTCCAAACTTTAGATTTAAAACCCACCTGCGTTTCTGTCAGGTGAAGCGGTGGTTAGGCAGATTTTATACTGGAATGCAACTTGAAATTTTAATGTTTTGCAGCTGCCAGGCCTCTTTGACATTCATTCCAGCTTTGAACGAACATCACGGCTTTAATAAACCGCCAAACTTTGAAACGAAATCTGGTGTGGATCTGCCTGTTAGTGGAATTATTATTGATAATTATTCAATTATAGAACCATCTGAAAATACAATTTTTGTTACAGTTACTTCAGTTTTTACATTACCAGATTCCACAGGGCTCCATAGCTTGCTGTAAGGACTTGAGTATGAATCTTCCCAATACCAATAAATATTCATAGAATTTTTCTCCCCAGAAGATAAATTTAAATCATATTTTGCTGAATTGTCATATAAAATATCTTCAAAAACATCTTTAAAAGTAAAGTCAAATTTTATGGCAGTGATTTTTTTATTAGAAATATTCTTAAATTGAAAATAAGCCCGAACGTGTGCACTATAAGGTTTGCTTTTTCTGTCATAATCCTTATCATATTTTTCTAGTTTCGCTTTTACAAACTTGATACATTTTTTAATCCTTGGGTTAATTTTTTTATAGTCCCTTTTTGAATAATTTATTTCACCATTAACATAGAAAAGATCATATTTTAACTTACCATTCGTATAATACGTTAATTGCCAACCATTTTTTTCCCCATTCTTAAAATTGTTTTCTTCATATAAAATCCCGTCTTCATAATAGATTAATTGTTTCCCATCCAAATCCCCATTTTTATAATTTGACTTTTCCTTAATTTGCTCGTTTTCGAAATATTTAATAAAATTTCCATTATATTTCCCATTTGAATAATTTGCTTTTTCCTTTGGTTGACCATTTTCGAAATATTCAGCTACAAGACCATCAAATTCTCCGTTTTTGTAATTTGCTTCATATTTTAAATTTTGATTATCGAAGTAATGTTTAATTACTCCAGTTCCATCAAATAATTCTCCACTATCCAATAATTCACCATTTTTTTTCCAATATATCCATTTTCCATTAATCTTTCCTTCAACATATTCTATTTTACTTTTAATCTGTTCATTTTCATAAAATTCTTGTTTTAAACCATCCAAAATTCCATTTTTATATTTTGATATTGATTTTATTTTTCCATTATCATAAAATTCTTTAATTTCATTATCAATTATTTCTCCATCTTTGTAATTCACTTGAGTCTGTAATTGACCATTTTTGTAATAATAACTTGATAAACCATTTAGTTTGTCATTTTTATAATTACTTTCCCCTTTAATTTTTCTATTTTCGAAATAATTTTTTGCTAATCCGTTAATCTTATTATTTTTGTAATTTATTTCGCTTTCAATTAGACCACTTTCAAAATAGAATTTAGTTTTTCCATCTTTTAAACCGTGTTTATAAGAAATTTCTGAATTAATATCAACAAAATAATCTATTGTATCTTCATAAGAATTGATAACTAATTTTCCAGAAAAAGGAGTATAAAAATCTTTCATAAATACTCCTAAGCTATCATATAGTACATCCCAATAATATTCAAATGGTTCTTTATTTATATTACAAAGGGAATTTAGCGATACGTTTAAATCTTCTGTAATATTTTCACCATTTTTATAAAGCAACTCATACTTTAAAATTCCATCACTATTATGACACAACACTTTGCCTGTAAAAGGTTTATTGGCGGTATTTTTTTAAACTAATTTAACTTTTTTTTTTTTTTATAAGAAATCGTTTTTAACAACTGTTTTAGAGCAACCAATTAACAAAAATATTAGAAATAAAA
>JACNFI010000227.1 GCA_014384665.1 Candidatus Cloacimonadota bacterium | reverse complement strand
TTCTAATAATTCTGCCATAATAATTTATTAGCGTCTCTTCGCGTTTATTAGCGGTTAATTAATCTTTTTTCAATTGATGAATGCCATCTTGAAAATATTTCATCCACTTTAACATTAATCAAATCATTTATTCTCAAATAATCTTTTATAACACTTCCCAAGATTATAAAATTGACCTTATGCTTTTTAGTTAATTTCTTAATAATTGAGATATTGTCTGGCTCAATTGAGATAATAATTCGCGAATGCGACTCGCCAAAGAGTTCAAAATCAGGCCGATATTTCATTTCAAAATTGATTTCTGCGCCAAGCAGATTTTCCGGGCTGAATCCACATTCTGCAATTGCAACCGACAAACCGCCTTCCGAACAATCGTGGGCTGACTTCACAATTCCTGCTCTAATTGCATCATAACAAACCTTTTGGACTCTTTTTTCATAGTCAAGGTCAACTTTTGGAGAATTTCCTAATGCTTTATTTTTTATTAACATAAGGTATTCTGAACCACCAATTTCATCACAATTATCACCTAAAAGGATTATCAGGTCTCCCGCATCTTTGAAAAATTGTGTAGTTGCGAATTTTCTATTTTCAAGCAAGCCAAGCATTCCAATCGTTGGCGTGGGATAGACCGCACTTTTCTCCGTCTCATTATAGAAACTTACATTACCGCCAGTTACAGGCGTATCAAATGCCTTGCACGCATCACCCATTCCGCGAATTGCTTCTACAAAAGTCCAATATACTTCTTTTTTATATGGATTCCCAAAATTCAGGCAATTAGTTATTGCAAGAGGTTTTCCTCCAGAGCAGACAATATTGCGAGCCGCTTCTGCAACTGCTCCTTTTGCTCCTTCATAAGGATCTAAATAACAATATCTACCATTACAGTCAGTTGTCATAGCCAATGCTTTATTTGTTCCTTTCACTCTGCATACCGCGGCATCTGAACCTGGCTCAATAATTGTATTTATTCTTACCATATAATCATATTGTTGATATACATAGTTTTTGCTGGCAATGTTTGGGCAGGATAAAAGATTTATTAAGATTTTATTATGGTTACTATGAAAAGGTAGAGGTAGAGGTAAAGGTAGAGGTAAAGGTAAAGGTAAAGGAATAGTATCAGGATTGAACTTATGAGTTTTTTCAAGATAATCGGGATATTTTGTCTCTCGTTTATAGACAGGCGCATCTCCACCGAGAACCAAACATTTTGCAGGAATTTCTGCAACAACTTTTTTATTTTCTCTGACTCTCAGCATTTTATCATCAGTTACTTCACCTATCTTGACAATATTCAAATCCCATTTTTTGAACACTTTCGCAACCTTTTCAAAATTTTCTGATTTAACAACCAACAGCATTCTTTCTTGAGATTCTGAAAGCATAATTTCATACGAAGTCATTCCTTTTTCCCTTTGCGGGACCAATGCTACATCAATATCCATTCCTGTATTTGCTTTTGCAGACATCTCACTGGAAGAGCAGGTAAGTCCTGCCGCACCCATATCCTGAATTCCGACAACCAGATTTTTCTCAATTACTTTTAGAGTGGCTTCTAAAAGCAGTTTTTCCATAAACGGGTCCCCTACCTGCACAGAAGTTCGCTTCTCAGCAGATTCCTCAGATAATTCCACTGAAGCAAAAGTACAACCATGAATTCCATCTCTGCCAGTTGTGGAACCTACATAAAGCACAAAATTTCCTGGTCCTTTTGCTGATGCAGTTGCTAAATTTTCATGTTTAACAATCCCAACTGTCATAACATTGATTAATGGATTTCCTTCATAACTATCGGAAAAATATATTTCTCCGGCAACAGTTGGAACTCCCATACAATTTCCATAATCAGCAATGCCTTTAACCACACCTTTTAATAAATGTTTTACATGGTTCTTATCTAGATTTCCAAATCTAAGTGAATTTAGAGATGCAATTGGTCTTGCACCCATTGTGAAAATATCTCGCAGGATTCCACCAACTCCAGTTGCTGCTCCTTGATATGGTTCTAATGCAGACGGATGATTATGACTTTCTATTTTAAATGCGACTGCAAGTCCCTCTCCAATATCAACTACTCCTGCATTCTCTTCACCTGTTTTTGTTAGTAATGCTTTTCCTGTTCGGGGTAATGTTTTAAGTTGAAGTATTGAATTTTTATAACTGGCATGTTCTGACCACATTACAGAAAATATTCCCAATTCTGTTATTGTTGGCTCTCTACCTAAAATTTGCAGGATTCTATCGTACTCTTCCTGAGATAAGCCGTGTTCTGAAACTATTTCCTTTGTTATCAAACTGCTCATTTATACCCTTTTATAAAATTTATAAAAATTATAAGAATATTTTTCCGTCAAGAAATGTGTAGAAAGAAAAATATGTTTTTACTTGATTCTCAATTACTTGACAGCAAATAAGGACAATTTGATTTTGTAAAAAACTAATAGGTAGGAAACTAATTATGATAGAAATCTATAAGACTATTGATAAAAGATTAACAAAGATTGAACAAGCAGAAATTGATGAAAAAAATTCCTGGGTTTACATCGTTTCACCAACCTCTGAAGAAATTGAAATAATTACAGATAAATTTAATATCCCAAGAGATTTTATAGAAGACCCTTTAGATGTTGATGAAAGCCCACGAATAGAAAAAGAAGATACTGCAACCTTAATCATTATTCAAACTCCATACTACGATGAAGATGACGAATATATTAAGTTCAAAACAATCCCATTAGGAATTATTCTCACAGGAGATTATTTACTTACTGTTTCATCAAAAGATGATGATGTTTTGCAAAATTTTTTCAAAGGAATAGTAAAAAACTTTTCAACAAATAAGAGAAATAGACTAATTTTACAAATCTTATCCAGAACAGCAACAGTATATTTGAATTATCTTAAAAGGATAAACCGAAATACAAATGTGATAGAATATCGTATGGAAAAATCTATGAAAAACGATGAACTTATGAATCTATTAGATTTGCAGAAAAGTTTAGTGCACTTTTCCACATCACTTCGTTCAAATGAAGCTGTAATGGACAGGCTTTACAGAAGTGGACTTCTAACACAATTTGAGGATGATAAGGATTATTTGGAAGATTTGATAGTTGAAAATAAACAGGCACTTGAAATGACAAACATACATACAAACATTCTAAAAAGCACAATGGATGCGTTTGCTTCAATGATATCAAATAACCTGAATGCAGTGATGAAATTTTTAACTTCAGTTACTATTATTCTGATGATTCCAACATTGATAGCAAGTATTTATGGAATGAATATAAAACTACCTTTTGCAAGGTCTGCACATGCCTTTGCTATTACAATTGGGGCATCAATTGTTCTATCTTTGATTGGAATCTTTATATTTATAAAACGGAAGTGGTTTTAACTTTAACCCACAATTCCCAAGTCATTGAAAAATTTGCATAGATTTTTTAACAAAAACAAAATAAATACAGATGAAACATTCATGCCGATATATCGGAAGTGTTGGAGCGTTTAAATATACTTGTAATTCATAATTTTACATTTAAATTTGTGCCTTTGTGGTTAGAAAGGATTTTCAAATGAAACCTACATGTCCCGAAAGAAACTCGGGACACCCCATTAAATAGGAAAAGATTTAACGGGGCAGGCAAAGGAGCATGAAAATAGCATTTGAGTAGAGTTATCAGATATTCTCT
>JACNFI010000226.1 GCA_014384665.1 Candidatus Cloacimonadota bacterium | reverse complement strand
CAACCAAAGTTTAAATCGTAAGATTTAAACAAAAATGGACAGCCTAACCCTACCGCAGACATATTGTTAGCGGAAGTTATCACTATTATCTTTCTTTATTACTTGCTTTGTAAGGTGTTTTGCATTGTTGATTAATCTCCCTATAGGTGAAATTATTATTAATAAAAAACCAAGCGCAATAAGTCCTATAGCTTTAATATTTTCTTCTTGATCTTTCATCGAAAATATTTTTGTTACTGTTTTTTTTATCATTATTATAAAAGAATTATAATCAACTTTCTCTATATCATTTATGCTCAGTTCTTGATATTCGCTTTTTTCATTAAGAATTAACTGTTTTATTTTATGATTTATTAATAAAATTGTGTTATAAAAATCACAAGTTGATTCTTGTTGCAATTTTTCTAATGCTACCAAATCTATTTCTAAATCAATTCTATAAAGATATTCGTTTAACTTTGGGACTTCATTATGAAGGTCGTTCCATAAACCATCCAGAATATATCTTAATACAATTGATGCTATTTCTGGGACAGGATGCTGTAATAACATATCAACATCTTTTTTATTAATACCCTGTTTTTCTATGCTTTTCTGAATAACCTTATCTTTCAAAATATGAAAAGGAATATTGGGGGAGGAATATTTTTCTATATTAATTGCGTATAAGGATATGAATAACCAAAATTTATTTTTTATCAAAAAAGAGAAATAAAAGTGTATACATAGATTAATTGTACCTTTAAGATAATTGGCAATATTAATCAATTCTTCTTTATCTAATTTGATTGGATCCTTATCGTAAAGCAAAAAAATCTTATCTGACTTAATTACTAATCTTTCATGACTATCACAATCTTTGATTTTTTTTATAATCTTTATATCAAAGCGAGAAAATTTGAGTAATGGGCAATGATTTAAGACCCAATATTTTCCTGAAATTAAATCCTTTTTTATTTTCCAGGCATTTCCCTTAATTTCTTTAGGAGCTTCTTTTGCTTTATTAGGTTTGTACCAATATTTATATAATTCTTTAATATCTTTTTTGATATATTGATCACATATAGTAATAAATGCAAAATAATGATACGAATTTTCATAAGTAGCTTTTATTATTTTCAAGGCATTTTCAATAGATTCAATTTCATGTTTTGGGCTGAAAATTGATTTAATATCATTTAGAAATTTTAAGGCAAAATTACTTTTGATTAGTTCAAGCCAAAAAGTAGCACTTTCAATTGGATAAGCTTTTGTAAGTTGGTTACAACTTTCAAATAATCTTGAATAATTTTTTTTATAGAATTTTTTGAGGTTATCATTTATGAAGGGATAATTTGGGTAATCCCAGAATTGATCCTTGAACTTTTTAATCTTTTCATTTATTTTCATAATTTAATTTCCGCTAACGGCGCTGCGTGCTGCGGTAGTCGTTCAAAGAACGATGAACCGCCAGCGCAACAAAACACAACCTTAACTTTATACTATATATTTTCACAACCGAGACAACCGCAGACGCATTGTTATACGATTTATGCTTCATAACCTTACATAAACCTATAAATGAATTTTAATAAACAAAAAATCATTCACATCTCTTAATTTTTAAATCCAATAAGAATTTCTAAAGCACCAACTGGTACCTTTTTACTATGTTGACCTTTGGCATTAATGTCTAAAAATGAAAGTAATTTCTCTATTGTTTTGACATGTTGTGGGATATTGTTTGGATCATTAATCTTAATAACTAATCCTCTATGTGGATCTGAAAAAAATTGTGTTGTATTAATTCCTTTTATGTCCCAATTTGAATTTTTAAATGTATCGTAAATTTGTTTTGCATATGAATATGCTTCGGGTACATTTGCTACACAGCTTATTATAACAGGTCCTTTAGGATTAGCATCTAAAATTTGTTTCATTCTATCTATTTGGCTTTGGGATAATTTTCTTTCAGATATATAATTTTCCAGACCAATTGTTTTATTTTTTATTAACTCAATTTCATATTTTAAACTATCTAAACCTTCATCAACAGTGAGTGAGGGATATTTTTCTTGTGCTATAGATATAAAGGGATCTAGTATTGCATTCTCTAAATAGATATACAAATTAGATTGATATTGCATCCATTTTATATTTCCATCTAAATCTTACAGGAGTTTTATTTATTCCATTCAAATAATTGCACATTCTTTCTTTCAGTTCCTGTTTGCTATTCACTCTAATACCTCTTAAGAAGCTTCTTGTCATCTTACTGAAAAAAGATTCTATTATGTTTAACCATGAACCATGTTTTGGCGTAAAAACAAATTCAAACCTATTGGGTTTTGAAGTTAAGAATTTTTTCGTTTCTTTCGATATATGTGATGAAACATTATCTAAAATAATCCTGATTTTCTTATCTTTATCATATTTGTTATCAAGAAGTTGAAGAAGATTAATAAAGTCAGAACTTTTATGAGTTTCGCTAACATTGTATATGATTTCACCATTATGTAGATCTATTCCTGCCAGCAAACTCAAGGTTCCATGACGCACATATTCATAATCTCTATAAATACAACCATTTCCACTATTTGGCAAAGGTAATAATTCTTTTCCTTTGTTACCGATTGCTTGTATTCCCGGTTTTTCATCAATACTGACAGTAATCTTATCCGGTTGCGAAATATCTCCATTATCAATTTTTTGGTTTGTGATCTCTACTTCCTTATATACAAAAAGAACTTGCTCCATCTTTGCTTCAAATTCAGGATCTCTTTTTTCAACATAATATTTTATCTTGTGAGGTTTAAGTTCCGCGTCGTTAAGAATATTCCACAATTTTGAAACTGATAAATTGGTTAAATTAATATGACCTAAATCATTACAATTTGCCCTTATATGTTTTAGAAGAAGGCTATAAGTCCAGATTTCATGCGGGTATCCCAGTTCCTTTGGTTTTTGACAAGCAAGATTTATTATCCAAACTTTTTCATTGGCAGTTATTACTGCTTTTTTCCCACTCCGAGGTTGATCAGTTAAAGCTGCTTCTACACCCATAGTAACACATTTGTCCAAGCATAGAATAACTG
Organism: Candidatus Cloacimonadota bacterium; assembly: GCA_014384665.1. Taxonomy (GTDB): domain Bacteria; phylum Cloacimonadota; class Cloacimonadia; order JGIOTU-2; family JGIOTU-2; genus JACNFI01. The sequence goes on along the minus strand of JACNFI010000226.1, from coordinate 636 downwards.
TCTTACGATTAATCTTAAAGTCCCTTGCTATTTGTGAATCGTTAATTTTTGAGATACTTTTCAAAATAATTTTTGACCTTAATACCTTTCTAAAAGGTTCTGTCCTCGATTTACTAATTCTTTCCAGCATATCTTTTTCTGCTTTAGTTAAAACAATTTTTGCTCGCTTACTTGGTCTTCCCATTTCTGCCTCCAATTTTTTTTGGAGACAAAATAAGTTTTCATTTATTTTTTTGTCCAGCTATTTTAAGAATGAAGCACTAGCATAAGTATTTGGAGTTCCATCAAGAAGCAGTGGTTGACCACTATTCCAAAGTTGATTGCCAGCGGTATCCACTTTTTGCACATAAAGATTCCAGATACTTGTTTTGGTGTCTGACCAGACATTTACCACCCCATCATCGAGACCAACATTATTGCCCATCCAGGCAAAGTTTGTGTTTTCTCTTATGATGAGCGGATCTTCAGCTTTTAATAATACGCTGATAATTGTAAGTAGAATTAAGAAACAAAACGTTTTTTTACTCATGGCTATCTCCTTCAATCTAGCATAACAATAAATATGAATAATGCATTAGGTTTCCCCAACAAAAAATAAATCAAAGACATAACGAGGAAGTATAAAAGCTTGATTTT